>CALMBI010000032.1 GCA_937860115.1 uncultured Arcobacter sp.
TGGACAACAGCACCTGAAAATGCTCCTGATGAGGCTGAGTATATCACTATAGAATACAAAAATGGTGATCCAATTGGACTCAATGGAGAACTTTTATCTCCAGCTACACTTTTAGCAAAACTCAATGAGTATGGAAATAAACATGGTATTGGAAGACTTGATATCGTTGAAAACAGATATGTTGGTATGAAAGCTAGAGGGTGTTATGAAACTCCAGGTGGAACGATTATGCTTAAAGCGCATAGAGCAATCGAATCAATTACACTAGATCGTGAAGCTTCACACTTAAAAGATGAGTTGATGCCAAGATATGCTAAGTTAATCTATCAAGGATACTGGTTCAGCCCTGAGCGAGAGATGCTTCAAGCTGCAATTGATAAAACTCAAGAAAATGTAGAGGGATCTGTAAGACTAAAACTGTACAAAGGAAATGTGATGGTTGTAGGGAGAACTTCTCCAAAATCACTCTTTAGTGAAGCTCACTCAACATTTGAAAAAGATGAAGTGTATAACCAAAAAGATGCAGCTGGATTTATTAGACTTAATGCTCTTAGATTTATCATCGCTGGTCAAGTAAAAGATAGAAAATAATCAGCTCAACTTTATAATTCTATTCGTTTTTAATGTAAAAATTAGAAACGAATAGTTCAAAACTTTTAGTTTAAAACTCTCACTTATTGACATCAAAATACTCATTTGATATACTTACCCATATTTGAAAAAGGGAAGATAATGATACTTAAATTTAAAAAATGGTTTCCAAAAATAAGCAAAAAAGCTTGGATAGCTCCAAGTGCAGATGTTATTGGAAATGTGAAAATAGGGAAAGATAGCTCAGTTTGGTTTGGTGTGGTTATAAGAGGCGATGTGCATAAAATAAGAATCGGTAAAAGAACATCTATCCAAGATTTGTCGATGATTCATGTCACTCACTACAAAAATGAAGATATGAGTGATGGGAATCCAACTATTATTGGAGATGATGTAACTGTTGGACATAAAGTGATGCTTCATGGTTGTACGATAGAAAACGGTTGTCTTATCGGGATGAGTGCTACTATTTTAGATGGTGCAGTGATTGGAGAAGGAAGTATCGTTGGTGCTCATTCACTTGTCACTTCAAATAAAGTTTTCCCTCCACATAGTTTAATTATGGGAAGCCCTGCAAAAGTCGTCAAAACTCTTAGTGAAGAAGAAGTAGCAAACTTGATAGCTCATGCTGGACGATATGTGAAGTTTAAAGAGGAATATCACACAAGTTCACAATCTTAACTCTTTTTAGAAACTGATTTTTTCAGTTTCTTTTTATATAAATCTAACACGAAAGAAAATACACTATGCAACTTTTAGGAAAAAATCTCCCACTTGAAGTTTCACTTGATACCATGACAAATGTTTTGAAAAAACTTGATATCAAAACAACTCTATCATCAGAACTCCATCCATTACAAAACTGCTACTCAGTCAATCTCTCTTTTGATGGTGCAAAAAACTATATTTACTCAAATGGGAAAGGGATAAATCACGAAGCAAGTCTTGCTAGTGCTTATGGAGAATTTATTGAACGGCTACAAACTAATAATTTTTTTAGCGATTTTTATCTTCCAAATAAAAAACATTTTCCTGATCAAAAACTTTATGAAAAAGATGATTTTATCGAAAATCATTTTGATAAAGAACTTGCCAAAATCTATAATCCTTATGGGGAACTCGGTGATGATGATTTGATAGATTTTAATAGTGAGCATGAAAATTATATAATAACAATCCCTTTTATCAAACTTTCAAACAACATAAAAATAGATATCCCGCAAAATCTCATTAGTAATCTTTATGCAAGTAACGGACTAGCAAGTGGCAATACCCCAGCAGAAGCAAAAGCTCAAGCACTCAGTGAAATAATAGAGAGATATGTCAAAATCAAAATCATTAAAGAGAATCTCTCACTTCCTACTTTTAGTGATGAAATATTGCAAAATTATAGAAAACTTTATGAAGATATTTCAATGCTAAAAGATCATGGCTATATTATTCAAGTTCATGATGCAAGTCTTGGTGGTATTTATCCTGTTATTGCAATCTCTTTGATCAATCAACAAAATGGAACACTTTTTGTTTCATTTGGGGCTCATCCTATACTTGAAGTGGCACTTGAACGAACGATGACGGAACTAATGCAAGGGAGAGATTTAGATAAACTTGATAATTTTGAAACACCAACTTTTGATCTATCGATGATAGAAGATAGCTCTAATATCGAATCCCATTTTATTGATTCAAATGGTAAGATAGGTTTTGGATTTCTCAGTAGTAATACAAGTTTTCCTTTTTCTCTTTGGAAATATGATGGGAAAAATAGTGAAGATGAATATAATTTTTTAGTAAATATTATTAAAAATGAAAATAAAGAGATCTATTTGAGAGAGTATAACTATCTTGGATTTTATAGTTGTCACTTTATAGTTCCAAATTTTAGTGAAGTTTATCCTATAGAAGATCTCATCTACAACAACAAAAATCAAGCAAAACTGATACGAGATATGATTTTACATATAGATAATTATGATAGTGAAGATCTTTTAAATGCAATTTTACCACTTGATAATACAATTGATGTGGGAAAATACATTGGTGTGATTTTTGAAAACCCTTTTAGTATCCTTGATTTAAAGATTGCTCTACATCTTTTTTTAGATGAGATAGATGAAGCTAAAGATCTCTTAATTTATAGTGAAAAAAAACTAGCTAAAGCAATATATGAGATTTTATTACTTGAAGAGGAAAATTTAGATTTTGATGAGTTTAAAAAAGGATTAGAAAATATTTTTGGATCAAATAGTGTAAATCAAGCACTCGCTATAATCGCAGGTGATGCTTTTTATATAGATACAACATTTTCAAAAGAATACGAAAATGTACTTAATCTATACGATAAATTAGATAGTTTTAAACAAAAAGGATTGGTTTAGAAAAATTCTAAACTATCAGTCTCCTCTTCTACAAATCTAGCTATTTTATTTCTACCTTGATCTTGCGCACTTATGAGTGCAGTTTCAGCATTTTTAATCACTACATGGATATCTCTTGAATCTTGTGGAAACATAGAGATACCAATACATACAGTTTTTGTAAAATCATCACCATATGGTGAAATAAGTACCGCTTCTGCCAATTTATTTTGAATTTTTTCAGCAATCTCATAAGCTTTTTCATCATCAAGGATATTTACAAGTAAAACTAAAAACTCTCCACCACCAAATCGTACAGCAATGTCTGAACTTCTGATTGTATCTTTGATCACTTGTGCGTACATCTTCAAAAATTCATCACCAAATTTTGTTCCATGTTCATCATTAA
>CALMBI010000033.1 GCA_937860115.1 uncultured Arcobacter sp.
CTCAATCATAGAGCAAGAAAATCTTTAAATTGGAAAACTCCATATGAAGTTTTTTCTCAAAGAGAGTGCAAAGCACAAGATGGTTTAGAAGTTGCAGCTTAAGTGAAAAATTGATATGATTTTTTCAACTCAAAAATTGCACTTCAGATTTAAATTTTGGCTTGTAGTTTCTATATTGATCGTAATTATTGATTAAAATTTGTTTTTTTGATCGATAAGAACTTAAGATACCATATTCTAAAATAAAATAATTACCATCTTTTGGTTTATTGAGCTCTTTATTAAAATAAAGTTTTATTTTTTGCATACCTGTTTTGTTTTGGTAATAAAGATATCCCTTATTATAAGTACCTTTTAGATTAAAAATAATCTCACTTTGTAGTTTTGGATCATTAAGATTATGTAACATCCCATTTTTGTAGTATTTTTTAAACTCAATATTCGTATTTGTTTTTCGAACTATTTCAATTTTTCTAATCTCTTTTACACCAAAATAATTATCAATTTCTAATATTTTTAAGTCATATTGCGAACCCAATTGCAGATCTAAATTGTCACTATTATAAAATTGGATAGATCGATCATCTTCTCTTTTAAAAACGATTAATTTTTCATTTTGATATGTCACAATCACATCTTTTAAAAAAATAGGAGTATCGATAGTTGTTAGATTATAAAGACTAGAAATCGTATTTGTATTGGATTGTTTTGCCTCTTTTTTATTTTGTAATTGTTGGTTTACAATTTTAGTAGAAGATTTGTCATCTTTGGAGGTATAAAAGTGTGCAATGATTGGCAAGTGATCAGAAAAGCCACTATTTTTTTTAGAATTCCATCTTTTTATTTTTCCTTTATTATCAACAAGATATGAGGGTTTAGATACACCAAAGCTATTGTGTATGTATGATATATTTTTGTTGTCAAATAATTGTTTTGAGATAAGAATATTATCAGGAGTTCCTTTCTCCCCTTTAAAATCTAAACTAAAACGCTTGTTTTCTTCTAGCTCAAGCCAAGGATTATAATGAATAAGATGGGTAAATTGAGTAATATTTTCTTTTGTAATAAATTTTTCTTTATCGATTGTATTTAATACATGGTTAATGCCTGTTAGATTATAAGTATCATTTAATGTTTGATCATACTTAAACGTTATGAATTCGTTATAGTTTGAGTTAAGATCCCCAAGAATAATGTAGTCTTCATCCAATTTTGATTCTTCAATAAAACTAGAAAGCGCAAGTGCATATTTTATCCTTGTTGATTCTGAAGATCTCTTTGATTTCCAGTGATTTACAAAAATTCCAAATGGTTTATTGTCAATAGTAAATCTAAGATATATGATATTTCTATCAAAATCTCCTTTTGGATTTGGATCAATAATTTGCACATTATTAAAAGGGAATTTACTTAAGATCCCTATACCTATGGCAGCTTTTGTTTTTTTGTTAAAATAGTGATATTTGTATTTAGTTCGTTTTTGGATTTGAAGTAAAAGATTTTCATTTTCAATCTCCTGTAGTACGATAATATCTGCATCTATATCATTGATCACTTTGGTTGTATTTTGCAGTTTTGTCAGATAATTTTTTTGACTCCATGTAAAAGAATTGGGTATAAACTCTTCATATTCAGTACCATCTTTTTTTAAATCAAAAAAATTTTCCACATTGTAACTAGCCACACTAAATTGTAGTGCAAATAATGGGGAAAAAAAAGATAAGGAAAGGAGAAAAAATTTTACATAAAGAAGCATAAAAACTATTTATGCTTATCTGGTGAAGTGAATCGTGCTAGCCAACGTAAGAAAAATAAAAAAACAAGTACGCCACTAAATACTAAAACATGAAAATTTGTACTACTTGAGAACAGTTGATCAAAACTATTAAAACTTTCATTGTTTATTTTTACAACATTTACAATAAATTCCCTAAGGGCTAATATGATAAATGCATCTATAAGTATTCCAATTTTAATTCTTTGTTCTCTAATGAAGCCAAGTACAGCACGTACAATCTCTAAAAGAATAATAAAATATAATAAAGAGATAATAATATCAACCATACTATCGCTAACCATAGCATATACAAATAAAGTAATTGCAACTACTATCTCTATATAAAATCTACTTTCAAACATACTTTTTAGTTGTAACACGCAATTATTAAACATTTAAGAGTTCCTTATAATAAGACTTTTAGGAAGATTAAAATGATTAATAATCTCCTCTTCTTTGAGTCTTTGCTCACCATTATCAACCTCATGATCGTAACCTAAAATATGTAATACCCCATGAATAAATAGTAAAACGAATTCTTCTTCTATAGAATTATTATATTCTTTTGAATACTGCTCTAAAAAATCGTACGATATCACGACGGAGCCAAGTGGAGTATTTGGCATCTCTAAGTATGGAAAACTAAGTACATCTGTTGGTTTGTCAAATCCTCTTGCTGTAAGATTGATTTCATGTATCTCTTGATTATTTGTAAGGATAAGTTCAATCTCTGAAAGTTTTAAATATTCACCAATCTCTTGAACTTTAGTAAGATCTATCTCATAGTTTGTATTATTTTCAAATACTAGATTGAACAATTGTTTATTCCCAATTTTTTCATAACTGCTTCACAAAAATCCCCAGAATCTCTACCATTCATCTCTTCTGTTCCAAACTCAACAGAAAAATTTCCAGAATGTTCATCAAGATTTCTTCTTATTACACTCGGATAGATCTTCATCTCTTTTTCAGTTATACTAATAGCATCTGAGATTTTATTTCTACTCTCATCATTATTAAATTCTATGCTCATTCGCATATATCCTTCTTCCATCTTTACATCAGCACACATATCTCTTCTCATATGATCCTCCTTATTTGGTTTTTGCTATATCTTCTCTTGTTTGTCTGTCATTTTCGTAGTTTACAATATGTTTTGAAAACACTTCAAGCCAATTCCAATATGATTGAATATCTTCATGATTGACTTCATTCTCGATCTCTCTTAAAACTATTTCCCAACAACCTAGCCACTCTGTTCTTGCTTTGTCTGGAATTGAAAATGGTTTGTGAGTTTTTACTTGATCAAAGTCACCACCAAATTTAGAGATATATCTATCATCACCACCACACATCATCATAAAATAAGAGCCATTTCTTTTTTTAATAAGCTCTAATTCCTCTTCATCATCAGGAAAATAATGTGCGATCTCACTTTCCAAAACTTCAGCATAAAATCTATGAATCAATTTCATAAAACCATCTGGTTTTAAAGTATCTAAAAAACCTCTATTTGGCAGTTGAAACTCTGGCCTTTCACCCATTATAGCGCTTGTAATTTTGTAATCTACCATAAATAATACCCTTTAAAATAATTCTAACATTTTAGAAACCTCTTGGACTTCAAAACATTTTATACCAACTATCCCCTTAGGTTTTGTTGATATTATCGCCTTTTTTATACCACATGATAAGGCTTCCTTAAGACGTGTTTCCATACTAAACACATCTTTTATTTCACCCGTTAAACTCACTTCTCCGATCAATACACTTTCTCTTGAAATTGGACGATTTCTAAAGCTACTAATAATAGAAGCAATAACTGCTAAATCACACGAACTCTCTTTAATTTTGATTCCACCACTAATATTTACAAATACATCATAAGAATTAAGTGGAAGATCAAGCTTTTTTTCTAAAAGAGCAAGGAGCATATTAAGACGATTTGTATCAAATCCTGTAGCACTTCGTTTTGGATTTGGATTGTTACTATGACTTACAAGTGCTTGAACCTCAAGTATTAAAGCTCGACTCCCTTCAGCTGTCACTGTGAGACAACTTCCACTTTGTTCTTTTGAATGAGAGAAAAATCTATTAGAGATATTTTTTGCACTTTCTAATCCATTTGATGTCATCTCAAAGATTCCAATCTCACTTGTGCTTCCAAAACGATTTTTAAAACCTCGAAGCATTCTAATCTCTTTGGATTGTTCCCCTTCAAAATAAAGCACTGTATCAACCATATGTTCTAGTACCCGTGGGCCCGCAATGGCTCCATCTTTGGTAATATGACCTATAATAAACATTGCAATTTTGGATTCTTTTGCTTTTCTCATAAGTTCAAATGTTATTTCTCGCACTTGCGTAACACTTCCTGGTGCAGAGGTGAGTTTATCAGAATAGATAGTTTGAATAGAGTCAATCACCACAGCTTCGTAGTTTTCACGTTCAATTTCTAAAAATATTGCTTCTAATGAGATTTCAGGGAGTAAAAAAAGATTTTCTTCATTTGCATCAAGTCTAGTTGCTCGAAGTTTTATTTGACCTGCTGATTCTTCTCCTGAAACGTAAAGGACTTTTTTACCAGTTTTTGCTAAGTTTCCAGCAATTTTTAGAAGTAGTGTTGATTTTCCAACACCAGGGCTCCCACCGATTAATGTTAAACTTCCAGGAACTATTCCTCCACCAAGAACAAGATCAAATTCACTATTATTTGAAGAAAATCTTACAACATCATCTTCTTGTATTTTTGTAATAGGTGTTGCTTTTTGACTCGTCGTAGTTGTTTGTTTTGAAAGATATTTTAAGCTTTCTTGTTCAGCAGAACTAAGCTCAACAAAGCTATCCCAACCACCACAACTTGGACATTTTCCAAGCCATTTTACACTTTGTTCGCCACAATGTTGACATTCAAAAAGTGTTTGTTTTTTCTTTGCCATATTAATGTTGTAATATTATAGGGGTAGGGCAATGTGCTGCAATATTTGCATCAGAATCATCATACGGATCAAGGTGAATATTGATCACCCATTCTCTTGTCTTATCTAAGTTCATGATTTTTTCTTCAATATTATCACTGACTCTATGTGCATCAAGAAGTGAAATAACGCAATCAAAAACAAGATGTACATCAACAAAATTTACATTTCCTGCAGCTCTTGTTTTTAAAAAGTGATGATCATTTATCTCGATTTCATTATCTAAAATTTTATTAATCTCTTTGATCAAATCATCTTCTAAAGCTCTATCAAGTAACACAAGAACACCATCTTTGATAAGTTCATAAGCACTGTATATAATATAGATAGAGATTCCTCCACCAACTATGATGTCGATAATTTCAAGATTTGTAAAATATACAGCTATTAATGAGATCAGTACTGCACCATTTGAAAAAACATCTGTTTTGTAATGCAATGCATCAGCTTTAATAACCATATTGTTAGTATCTTTTGCAACTTTATTAAGATAGATAACTAATGCAGTTGTAATAATAAGAGACACAATCATAACCATAATTGATATATCAGCATATTGTGATACACCACCAGTAAGATATTTGTGGATCGCTTCATACAAAAGATATAGACCAGAAATAGTGATGATTGTTCCTTCTATAACACTTGCTAGGGCTTCAATTTTCCCTCTTCCGTAATTAAAATATTGATCAGCTGGTTTTTCAGAATTTGAGATAGCAAAATAATTGAAAATCGAAACAAACAGGTCAAGTATACTATCAACTGCACTTGCAAGTACAGCAACAGAACCGCTCATGATACCTATCACAAATTTTATAAGTGTTAAAATTGCTGCAACAGTACTGGAAATGACTGTTGCTCTTTTTTCTTGTGAGATTTTTGTTAGCATTTATACTTTTTTACAAATTTTTCTATTCTATTGATTCCATCAATGATCGCTGCTTCATCTGTAGCAAATGAGAATCTAAAATACCCATCTTGTCCAAATCCAAGACCAGGAACAACTGCAACCCCAACTTCCTCAAGCAATTCTTTGCAAAATTTCATACTATCAGATTCAACATCTTTGATATTTACATAAAGATAAAATGCTCCGTTTGGTTTAACAACACTAAGACCATCAATTGCATTAAACATGTCACAAGCAAGATCTCTTCTTTTTTCAAACTCTACCCTCATTGCTTCAATATCCGCATTTGCTTTTCCTCTAAGAGCTGTGATAGCAGCATACTGTGTGATTGAATTGATATTTGAAGTACTTTGACTTTGAAGTTTTATCATTGCTTGAATAAGTGCTTTATTTGGTGATGCAAGATATCCAAATCTCCATCCAGTCATGGCTACTGATTTACTAAGACCATTTACAGTGATAGTTCTTTGATACATATCATCACTGATGCTTGCAGCTGCTGTAAATTGTAAATTATCATAAGTTAATTTTTCATACATCTCATCACTTACAACAACAACTTTTGTACCTTCTAGTACTTTTGAAAGTGCAATCAATTCATCTTTTGTATAAACGCTACCTGTTGGATTTGATGGGGATGTCAAAATTAACATTTTTGTTTTTGGTGTAATAGCATTTTTAAGCTGTTCTGGAGTTATTTTAAATCCGCTTGCATCATCTGTTTCTATTGCCACAGGTACACCACCACTATAAAGTGCTAATTCAGGATAAGTAACCCAATAAGGTGCAGGGATGATCACTTCATCGCCTTCGTCAATAATAGCTTGAAAAATATTAAATAAACTGTGTTTTGCACCAACACTAACAATAATATCACTTGGTTTATAATCAAGATTATTTTCAATTTTTAATTTGTAAGCTACAGCTTCTCTAAGATCTAAAGTTCCTGAAACATCCGTATATTTTGTTTGCCCATTGTTTAGAGCTTCAATTGCTGCTTGTTTGATAATCTCTGGTGTGTCAAAATCTGGTTCACCAGCACTAAAACTAATCACATCTTTACCATTCTTTTTTAAATCTCTTGCTAATGTTGAGATCGCTATTGTTAAAGATTCAGAAAGTGTGTCTACTCTTTTAGATAAATCGATTGTCATTGTTGTTCTATTCCTTGAAGTAAAATAACGCCGATTTTATAATAAAATTAATCAAATTCTTATTAATTCTTCGTTACTATCATCGCTATTTTACTAATTGGTTACAATATACCAAGCGAAAGTTGGAGTACATTGAAAAAAAATATTTTTTTACTTGTTTTAATTGGGGCGCTCTTTATCGGATGTGGATACAAAGCTGATCCTGTTTACGTCGATCATGAAAAAGGGATAAATAAATGACAGTTTATGATTATGTAATAGTTGGTAGTGGGGTTGCTGGATTAAATGCAGCAAGACTTATTCCCCATGATAAAAAGGTTTTAATTGTCTGTAAGCAATCCCCTTGGGAGTGTAATACGTTTTGGGCTCAAGGTGGGATAGTAAGAGCACGAGACAAAGAGGATATTCCACTTCATGTTGAAGATACTATGATAGCTGGTGCTTATCTTAATGACATTAAAGCTGTAACATTACTAAGTGAAAAATCGATTGGAGCAGTTGACAATCTAATAGAAAATGGTTTTCAATTTGATAGAAATGCACAAGGGGAACTTGCTTTTACGAAAGAAGCAGCACATTCACGTAGTAGAATTTTACACGCAGATGGTGATGCAACAGGACGAGAACTCCATATGTTTTTACTTCAAAATTGCCCGCATGAAATTATTACTGCTTCAATAGTAATAGATCTTCTTATTGAAGATGATGTTTGTTATGGTGTGCATATTTTACAGAATAATGATACCGATAAAGTAATATATGCTCATCATACAATTATAGCAAGTGGTGGAGTTGGATCAATCTATAGATATCATACAAACTCAACTACAATTGCTGGTGATATTCAAGGTATTTGTGTAGAAAAAGGGATCAAACTTCGTGATATGGAGATGATTCAATTTCATCCAACTGTTTTTGTTGATAGTCAAAATGCCCGAAAACAATTGTTGACTGAAGCACTAAGAGGTGAGGGTGCTATCATAGAAGATGAAAATGGTTATCCATTTTTAGGGGAGTATCACAAAGATAAAGAATTAGCACCAAGAGACGTAGTGAGTCGTGCTATATTTGACTATTCAAAAAAAACTGGCTCAAAAGTATATATCTCATTTCATAATTTTGAAAAAAATGATTTTAAAAAGAGATTTCCAAATATCTATAAAGATCTAAGGGAGATCGGTTTTGATCTTCCTTATGAAAGAGTACCTATTAGTCCAGCATTTCATTATAGTATGGGTGGAATAGAGGTTGATCTAAACTCTAAAGTATTAGGATTTAAAAATCTTTATGCTGTTGGTGAAGTGTCAAGTACAGGTGTTCATGGAGCTAATAGGCTTGCTTCGAATTCACTTTTAGAGGGATTGGTTTTTTCTGAACTAGCAGTAAACGATTCTTTAAATAATCCTTATGAAATTGAAATAGAAAATTACAAAAAAGAGATGCCTTACTATACTTTAGAAAAGAAAAAAGACAAAGCTATCAAAAATGCGCTTAGAACTCTTATGTGGAAACATGTAGGGATTGTAAGAGTTCGTCAAGATCTTATTGATAGCCTTGAAGAGATAGAAGCTTATCTTAAAGAAGACATCGGAAGACTTTTATATTTAAGGTTACTTACGGCAAAATCAATTGTTAAAAGTGCAATTGAAAGAAAAGAATCTATCGGTGCACATTATATTCAGGAGAGATAATGATTAAATTATTGTTGCTAGTTTTTGCATCTGTCGCGGCATTTGCAAGTGGTGGTGAAAATGTCAAATTTCCAGATTTGACTATGACTTGGGTAGGGATTTTATCTCTAATCATATTTGTAATTGGATATTATTTTATTGCAGCAGAAGATAAATATCATGTTGATAAATCTAAACCAGCTTTATTTATTGGAACATTTATGTTTATTTTAGCAGCTATTTATTATGCAATGAATGGACTTGATTTAAATCTTGTACATATTGAAGCAAATCATCTGATCTTAGAGATTGCAGGGATTTTCTTCTTCTTATTTGTTGCTATGACATATATTGAGTCTTTGATCCATATGGGTGTATTTGATAAATTAAAATATAACCTTGTATCAAAGGGATACACTTATAGAAAACTTTTCTGGGTAACTGGATTTTTAGCATTTTTTATCTCTCCAGTTGCAGATAATCTTACAACTGCACTTATTTTATCAACTGTTCTTATCACAATTGACAGAACAAATAAAGATTTTTTAGTTCCTGGTGCTATTAATATAGTAGTTGCTGCAAATGCAGGTGGTGCTTGGTCTCCGTTTGGTGATATTACAACACTTATGGCATGGACAGCAGGAAAAGGTGTATTTACAGATTTCTTGTTTTTATTCCCAGCATCATTTTTGGGCTTTGTTGTAACGGCATTTTTATTAAGTAAATTTGTTCCAGACACAAAACCAGACTTTGATGTCACAACCGAAAAAGAACCAGAAGTTATGTATGGAGCAGATGTAGTTATTTGGCTTGGTGTAATCACTATTGCTTGTGCTGTTATAGGACACCAAGTACTACATCTTCCAGCAATGTGGGGTATGTTGTTTGGTCTTGCATTACTTAAGCTTTATAATATTAGACTTAAAAAGAAACACAATAGTCAATTTGATATCTTCCATTCTATGGCAAAAATTGAAAATAATACATTAATGTTCTTCTTTGGTATATTAGCAGCTGTTGGTGTTTTATATTTCGTTGGATGGTTAGCTCTTGCTGCTGTTGTATATGATCCAAATGTTTTAGGTCCA
>CALMBI010000034.1 GCA_937860115.1 uncultured Arcobacter sp.
TTGTGTGTAGAAAAACTACTTCCATTTGTTACCAAATTTGATTATAATAGTCCAAATAAACAAAAAGGAAATTGTCATGAAAATTAAATATGTTGGTCCAAGACCTGAAATATCTGAACACGGTGTTACATTTAAAACAGTAAAAGAGGATAAATATGTTTATCTTTCGATCGCTGTGCATATGCTTATCATGCTTGATAAAAATATCCAAGAGCACAAAACATTTTCATATACAAGTAAAGAGCAAAATCTAAGTGATGATCAACTTCTTGCAACTATGCTTCATTTTGAGCCAACCCTAGAAGACTCGATTAGACAAGAGATAAAAGATTATGAAAAACACCTTGATGAAGAGCTTGCTCATATAGAACATAGAGAGCATATGAATCCACTCAATAAAGAGATCCTTATTGAAAACTTTAAAATTATGAAAGAGTATCGAATCCAACGAGCGATCAATAAAATGTACTATATGCACTGTATCCAAGAGATTATTGATGTGATAAAAAGAGAGCATATCAAAGAGATCGATACTCCATTTGGAGAAAAGTATTGGCATATTTTACAAACGATCGAAGGGCATATTATGGGGCTAAAAAGCTCAATACAATGTGATTTAAAAGCAGAAAGAGACAAAGATGAGAATCTTATAGCCAAACTTTATATTGGTGGCTATCCAAAAGAGATATTATAAAGCAAGGAGAAAATATGACAATAACAAAAAGAGTGACATTTATAGCAAAAGATGGTTGTGAAGCAAAAATGAAAGAGTTGCTGAGTGCAATGGTGCTTCCAAGTAAAGCGGAGGTTGGATGTGTATTTTATGAGATATTTCAATATGAAAACAACCCTAAAAAATTTATGGCTGTTGAGACTTGGGAAAATGAAGCTGCTCTTGATGGACATAAAGCAAGTGCTCATTATGCTGTGTATAAAAGCTCTTACGAGCCATATTGTGAAGATAAATATACAGATGAATTGGAAGTTCTTGGATGAAAAATCTTTGGGATGACAATGAAGCAAAACAATATGTGAGCGATTTAGCATTAAGAGTATATACATCAAATCTTCTTGGAAGAAGTGATGAGCTTGTTCTTCATGGTGGTGGTAATACTTCTGTTAAAAGTCTTATAGATGGAGAAGAGATCCTTTTTGTCAAAGGGAGTGGATGGGATCTTGTAAGTATCAAAGAGGAAGGTTTTGCCCATGTAAAACTACACTCACTTCAAGAAATGGCAAAGCTAGAGGTGCTTAGTGATAGTGATATGGTACGACTTCAAAAAGAAGCGATGATTGATAAAACTGCTCCAAATCCATCTGTTGAAGCGATACTCCATGCGATCATACCTTTTAAATATGTCGATCATACACATGCAGATGCAGTTGTAACAATCTCAAATAGTATCTATGGGGGAAAATACATACAAGAACTTTTCCCAAATTTTCTTATCATCCCTTATGTGATGCCTGGATTTATTTTAGCTCAAAAGATTTATGAATTGACACAAGAGTTTGATTGGGAACACTGTGAGGGGATCATTTTACATAATCATGGGATATTTACTTTTGATAATGATCCTAAAATATCTTATAACAAAATGATCAACTCAGTGACAATTGCTGAGAGATTTTTGCAAGAGAATGCCTTTTTGGAACTCCCATATCTCAAACAAAAAGATTTTGATCTAGAAACATTTTCAAAACTTATCACTCAAGAAAAAGAACACGATGTAATTTGTATAATAGATAATTCACATTTAGCAATATACTATTCTGCTTTGGAGCCATCAAAACTCACAAGAGGTGTATTAACTCCGGAACATATTATAAGAACAAAAAGGGAACCATTAATACTCCAATCGCTCGATGATCTTGATGATATGACAATAGCTCTAAAAGAGTATTCAAAAAAATATATAGAATATTTTGATGAACATAGCACAAACGAGATCATACTCAATAGCTATCCAAATTATATAATAGTAAAAGATTTTGGAGTTATTTGTATCGGAAAAAATGAAAAAGAAGCCACAATTATAAAAGATATCATATCTCATACCATGATGGCTGTTTTAAGAGCTGATAAACTAGGTGGATATCAAAGTATCTCTATCAAAGATAGTTTTGATATGGAGTATTGGGAACTTGAACAAGCGAAACTAAAAAAATGAAAAAAATTATACTAAGCACACTTGTATCTACGTTTGCATTTGGAGCTTTTAGTGGTACTATATATGATATTACCACTAAAAAACCTATACAAAATGCAATTATCACTGCTGGCGCAAAAGAATTTCGAACAGATGAAAATGGGTCATTTAAGATACCAGATGCTCCAAAAATAGGTGTTAGAGCAATAGGATACAATAGAAAATTTTATGTAACAAGTGGGAGAATGTATCTAGATCCACTTACTCCAAAAGCATTATATCTCTCTAGTTTTGGAGCTACAAACAATTCTATCATGTCCAACGCAAAAGAACTTCTAAAAACAACGCAACTCAATGCTTTAGTGATCGATATCAAGATGGATAGAGGACAAATTGCATTTGCTTCAAACAATCCATTGGCAAAACAAATCGGTGCTCAAGAGATGATTCTTTTTAGAGATCTTCCAAAATTTGTATTAGATTTAAAGAGAGAAAATATTTATACAATCGCTCGGGTTGTTACCTTTAAAGATACCCCTCTTGCAACTGCAAAACCTCATCTTGCAATCAAAACAACTGAAGGAAAATTTTTTAAAGACAAAGAGGGTTTGCTCTGGGTTGATCCATCTATCAAAGAGTCTTGGGAGTATGTTACTTCTATAGCAAAAGAAGCAGCTGCAGCTGGATTTGATGAGATACAGTTTGATTATGTGAGATTTCCTGATAGAAAAGGGATCAAGTTTTCTGTCGAAAACAATGAATCCCAAAGAGTCAAAGCGATCACTGGATTTTTAGCCCATGCACGAAAACAACTCACTCCTTATAATGTCTTTTTATCAGCAGATATTTTTGGTTATGTAAGTTGGAATCAAGGGGATCTTGAGATAGGTCAAAAGATAGAAAAGCTATCTCTTGCGGTTGATTATATTTGCCCTATGCTCTATCCAAGTGGTTTTCATACAGGGATCCCTGGATATAGAAATCCTGTACAAGCAAATTATGAGATTGTAAAACATTCACTAGAGAAATCACTAGAGAAATCAAAAGGATCACCACTTGCTTACAGACCTTGGTTACAAGCATTTCGAGATTACGCATTTGATAGAAGAATCTATGGGGCTAAAGAGATACAAGAACAAATCAAAGGTGCTGAGGATTTTGGCAGTAATGGATGGATTTTATGGAATCCAAGAAATGTCTACTCAAATGCTGGATTGAAGTAAAATCTTGCGTATATTAAAAAGTGCCACTTTTGGCTACTTTTTTATGATAGAATAATTATAAAATTTTATATTCATTTTGAAATAGCTATAAAATAATCTAACTTATGACTATTTTTTCTTTGAATAGAAATCATACACAAATGACAAATACAAGAGGAAAAATAGAATAATGAATTCAAAATATTCTTACACACAAAAACACGATGAGATACTCAAAATACTTTCAGATGACCAGTTAAGTTTGAATGAGAAATTTGATAAATTGAATCTTATCGAATTACTTCAAACTACAGATATCTACCAAGCAGAACTTATAGCTCAAAATGAAGAGCTTGTAGAAAAAGAAAAAGAGATACGCGCTTTTATACCAGAGGCATACTGGATTATTGAAGCAATTTTTAAAACAAAGAATCAAATCAAAATTCCATTTACTTGTACTATTGAACCAAAAACAGAAAAGGAAGCAGAAGTAATTGTCACCAATAGTAAGAAATCTAAATGGCAGATAGAAAAAATTGAAGAAACAGAACAAGCCCGAGCACCAAAGGCTCCTTTTACCACCTCAACACTTCAACAAACTGCTTCTTCTCGGCTTGGTTTGTCACCAGCTCAAACTATGCGTCTAGCACAAAAACTTTACGAAGCTGGACATATCACCTATATGCGCACCGATAGTACAA
>CALMBI010000035.1 GCA_937860115.1 uncultured Arcobacter sp.
CATAAATAGTATAAGTATAAGGGATACTTCCTCCTGTTGGCATAAAACTTCCATCTGTTACATAGAGATTTTCAAGATCCCAAGCTTTACAATTTTTATCTAGTACTGAAGTTTTTGGATCATCACCAAATCTACATCCTCCAGCTTGCAAATTTTGTGGTGGATATGAAGAGATATCTATATTGATATTTTTTCCACCTAAATATTCTAAAAATTCTTTTGTTTTGTTAGCTATTTTCTCTCCTAATTCTTGATTGTGCGGATGGGAATTTATACTTATTTTGGCTACATTCATCCCATATTTATCTTTATGATCTGGATCTATTGACACAAAACAATCATCATGAGGCAACCAATCTAAAAATATCTCACAATTAAGTTGCCTTTTTTGCAAAAATTTCACTTCCAATTTTTTATAGAGTTCTTCTCCCCATACAAGTTTTCCATTTTGATCCCATTTTTCTCCAATCGCTTTTCGAATAGGATTTGGATGCTCATATAAAATCTCTACAATCCCACCTTTTTGTCGATTGATCTCGTACCACTCTTTGATCGCACGATTGATAAAAAAACCCTTTACAAACAAATTTTCCTTCGCAATAACCCTCTCATCAAGATCACAAGTTACAATCCCACCACCACTAAAAAGTAAGTTTTTCCCAACTTGATTATTATTATTTGCTAGCCCATTTGGATACTCTTTAGAAGTTGAATTTAAAAGCAATCTACAACTCTCAATCGCTCCACAAGCTACCACAAAAATCTTTGCATTGATAATTTCATCTCTTTTTGTTATTTTATTATAAACTACTGCTTTAGTGATGTGATTGCCAATATTATCTAATCGTTTAACAAACATATTTGAAAAAATTGTTAGATTACCACTTTTAAGAGCTGGTTCAAGTAATGCTTCTCTTGAACTTCCTTTGGCTCCACTACTACATCCATAACTCCCACAATAATTTGAATAATAACACCCTTTTCTATCCTCTTTATCATGTGCCAATATTGCTCTTGAAACTTTTTGCAAATCGATCCCAATCTCTTGAGCCTTTTTATCTAAAAGTTCACTTATTGGTTGTTCTTTCGTATCATCACTTACACCGACGATTTTTTTTACCTTATCATAATATGGTGCCAATTCATCATATGAGATACACCAATCGACTATATTTGCCCCTTGTATATCTCCATAAGTTGATCTAAGCTTGAGATCTTTTGGTGTGAGTTTGTGAAAATAGCCACTCATAAAATTAGATGCTCCACCTACGATATTTCCATTCCAAAAACTCCATTTTAGATTTTTTGTCGTATCACTCTGTAGTTTTCCATCTGTTCTTTCTTCTAAAATGTGATACTCATCATCTAATGATGGAGTCACTATATCTCTTCTACAATATGCGATCTCATCTTTTGAAAATCTATCGCGACTAAAATACTCTCCCTTTTCAAGTACCACTACTTTTTTCCCCGCAAGTGAAAGTTCATAGGCTATTGGTCCAGCACCAGCTCCACTTCCTATAATACAAATATCATACTCCATATCTACCCTTTGGTCTTGGAACACCTGGATGATGTGCCACTGCAATCCAACCTGATTGGTTATGGTTTCCTCCATAAATTGGATCACAAAAGATCCCTTCTAATCCATAATTCATCATTTTAGAAAGCCATAATTGCCCATCATTATTTTGTTCAAATTGTCTCAAAATCTTCTCTTTTTCATCACTTTTTAGGAATTCAAAATCATTATTGATTTCATAGAGTTTTTGTGCACCGTCTAATAGCAAAAATATATCTTCTTTATCAAAATATCTATTATCTATACTATCTTTTAAAAACTCTAATAAATGAAAATCTTGTGCACCTTTAAATCTACTATTTTTTGGAAAAAGATGATCAAATGTTGCTTTTATTATCTCCCACCTATTTGTACTATTTGTAGGTACAAATGGGATCAATGCTAAAAGAGTCGCTAAAATTAAAAAACTTCTTCGTTTCATTTTTATTACCTTAGATAAATAATTTTTATATTTAAGTTACAAAAATATTACATTACTTTACAATTCTATAAAATAAATCTTAAAAGAGTTTATATGAATAAAGATAAAAAATCCCCATTTTATTTTGGTGAAGTTGTTGATGGGTATGATATAAGAGTTTTAAATGAAAGAGAAGCAAGAGCAGGAGCTGGGATACTCTTTGTATTTGGATCAATCTCTTTTGCAAATGCCTATTTATTACACAATTTTACATTTACAAAAATCTTTGTAACGATATTTATGATTGACTTTTTGATACGAATTTTTATCAATCCAAAATTTTCTCCTAGTTTACTGCTAGGTCGTGTTTTTATCCAAAACCAGATCCCTGAATATGTAGCGGCTCCTCAAAAAAGATGGGCATGGTTTATTGGTCTTTATCTTTCCATTATTATGTTTATTTTGATTGTAGTTCTTGGTGTGATGACCCCTATAAAGATCTTTATCTGTATTTTATGTCTTATTTTACTTTTTAGCGAAGCAGCTTTTGGAATTTGTGTTGGTTGTAAAATTTTTAATTTTATTTATAAAGAGGCACCCAAACTTTGTCCAGGTGGTGTGTGTGAAATCAGGCAAAAAGATGAAATTCAAAAATTCTCTTCAATTCAAAGATATATTGTCATTTTTACAGTTATCACCATAATTGGAATTGCAACGCTTTTTATACCAAAAGAGGAACCACAAGTAATGATAAATGAAACACAAACTAAGACAACAATAGATGTTCCAATCAATCAAATGAAATGTTCTCCTGGAAAATGTGGAGGTTCTTCAAAATAGTTGCCACTTTTATCTAATTTTATATCAAGAATAAATATAATCAATATAACAAATCAATGATCTTTTTTTATGATCATATTTACTATTCATAATAAAGGAAAGATTTTTATGTAATGTGAATTTAGTGATCTTTTAACAATAGAGGATCTCACACAATTTGAAACCAATGATCTTGAAACTTTACTTC
>CALMBI010000036.1 GCA_937860115.1 uncultured Arcobacter sp.
ATTGGTTGGTTTGCATACAGTTCCAAAAACTTTACAATCAAGTGGACCTGCATTTCCTTTGAGGATATCCCCACAAATACAAAGCTTATGATCATCTATCTGATTAGTTGGAAGTATCTCTTTGTAGATCACTTCAGCATCAAGATATCCATATTGATCTTTGAGTTTGAGTGCTGAATGTTTTATATCACCAAGACCTCTCCATCGAAAATGATCTCTTTTTTCTAGATATTTTTCATTGAATTTTTGTGCTGGTATATTCCCATGATAAGTAACACTTCTTGTATATTGGATCTCCATATCACTTCTGTTTTCTAAAAATTGATCTATTATCATACTTACTGATTCTAACACATCAACAGGCTCAAAACCACTTACAACTAGAGGTTTTTTATAATCCTTTGGGAACTCCTCATAGATTTTGCTTCCAGTTATCACACTTACATGACTTGGTCCTATAAATGCATCAATTTTATTGTTTGGATCATTTAAAAGCAATCGCATAGGTTCAGGAACTGTAACATGATTGATATGAAAAAATAGGTTTTTTATATTTTTTTGCACTACTTGATTGATAAGTGCTGAGGTCATTGGGGTAGTTGTTTCAAAGCCAATCGCAAAAAAGATCACTGTTTTGTCTTGATTCTCGTTCGCAATTTTGAGAGTATCCAAAGGGGAATAGACAAATCGTACATCTGCACCTTTTGCCCTTGCATCTTGTAAACTTCCATTGCTCCCTGGCACTTTAATCATATCTGCTAATGTAACCAAAATAATATCTTTTTGTAAAGCTAAATGGTACGCATGATCGATTCTTTCTTTTGGCATGATACAAACAGGGCATCCAGGACCATGGATAAAATTGATATTGTTTGGAAGAAGTTGATGAAGACCATATTTCATAATAGCATGGGTATGACCTCCACAAACCTCCATAATATTGATAGTTTTATCGAGTTTTGAAGCTTTAAGATCGATCTGTTTTTTGAGTGCTTTTATAATATTTGGATCTCTAAATCCATTGTAGAGATCTTGAAGTTGGAGTTTATCCATTTGGACAATTGTCACTTTCTTGTATAGTTCTTTGAAGCTCTTCTTGATCCATAGCTTCTAAGATCTCTTTATAGGTCGCAAGAGAGACAAGAGCATCCTCTTCATCGATTTTATTCATAATAAATCCAATATGTAAAAGTACAAAATCACCAATTTTTATACTATCTTCTTCCATCAAATCTAGGCTAGCTTCACGGCTAACTCCCATAGTATCAACAGTTGCTGTGTTGTTTTCTTTATCTATTTTGGTTACTTTTGAAGGTATTGAAAGGCACATAAATTTTTCCTTTTAATTCTAAATATACTTTAAAAATGATTTTATGAGTGATTCTGCAGTGAAAGGGTCACGATTTTTAATCGTGGGGTACCCATCACGAAGCCTTAATGAATAAAATTTTTTTAAAAGTATGATTATCTCATCTTTCTTTTAAATTCTATCCAGTCAATCACTTTTTGGATAGATTTTTCATCTTTGATATTCACTTCAAGTATATCAACATTTGGTTTTAGTTTTCTTGCATCTTTTTTTTCAAGCTCAATATCATAATCAAAATAGGGTAAAAGGTCCGTTTTTGTAATAAGTATCAGATCTGCACTTCTAAACATTACAGGATATTTTGCTATTTTATCATTTCCCTCTGGGACACTTACAAGCACGATATTAAGATGAGTTCCTACATCATAAC
>CALMBI010000037.1 GCA_937860115.1 uncultured Arcobacter sp.
AGGGGAGAATTTTAAAACTTATAATTGAGTGTAACAGTAGCTGTTCTACCATTCCCAGGCACTATAAATCCACCATTGATGTATGCTGCATCATAATATGTTTTATCTGTAATATTTTTCACATTGAGCTGAATGTCGTAATCTTTTTTTGTATAAGTGATCATCGCATCACCTTTTACATAAGATGGAGCTGTATTTGGTGCAAATGTGGTAGTTGTTGTACCTCCATAGCTATAAACATATCTATCACCTTTCCCTTCAATTCCTCCACCAACTTTCCAATTTCTATTTAATTTATAAGTTAACCATGCATTGTATGTATAATCTGTTGCATTTGGTGGTCGTTTCCCCTCATAAATTGTCCCTTTCCCAGGTGCTACTTCATCTACTTCTGCTTTCATTTTTGTATATGCTGCAAAAATTTCAAGATTATCTCCTGCTCTTCCAGCTGCTTCAATCTCAAATCCATCTGTATGTCGCTCTTTTGTTAAGATTGGATTAGAGGAAGCACTTGCAACATCTGTATTTCTTTCCCACTCTTTAATTGTTCGATATAGTGAACTTCTTAGAGCCAAATCGCCTTCAAAAAGTTGCCATTTTGCACCAAGTTCATAAGTGATACTTTTTTCAGGATCATAAGCATTAGAAAATGAGTATAAATCACCTGTTGTATTGAATGAATTGTTCCAAGAGAAATAGTAGTGTTCATTAGAATTTGGTTCATAACTAGCTCCTGCTCTGTAACTATTTTCATTGTATTTAAGTTCACCATTTTTGTTTAAATTAGCATCAAGATAATCCATATCAAGTCTATCGTGTCTCATCCCAGCCATAAGTTTCAATTCAGGAGTAAGTTCAATAGTATCTTGACCGTAAAATGCAATTGTTTTTCCTTTATATCCACCACTAATAATTCTGTCTTTATTTCCATAATAGGAGAGATACGAAGCAGGAATATTTGATGTTGGTGATTCTATTGAATTTGGAAGTTGGGCTGACCATGAACCAGCTCCACTTGAACTATATTGATAATAGATTCCATTTCGTGCCAATACTCTTTGTCCATTTTCAAGCTCAGTAGTTGGTAAACCATAAGATGCACCGCCACCATCAGCAATGCTTAAATTTGGAAACTTACTTGAAATCTTTGAATGTCCCCATCTGGTTTGTTCTTCTAGTAATATCTCATTTCCAATTAAAGCATTGTGTTTAAGTCCAAATGCTTCAAATTGTGTATTGTAATCATTTTGTATTGTTCTTATAGTCTCCTCTGCACCATTTCCTTTTAAACTTCTACCAACTGCCCCTGTTGTAGCATTGTATTGGCTAGGTGCTATTGCCCAGTTGTCTCTTAGATATTTTGCTTGTCTGATTGTTGTTTTGAGTTCGCTTTTATCTGCAAATGTATGTGAATTTGCTATTGTTGTCATATTGACTTTATTTGCTTCATAATCTTCACTAAATCCATAAAATGTACTAGGATCTACATCAAGTGGAGCTTTATTGTAAAAAGGAATCCCATAATCAGGAGTCAAATTTGTTTTGAGATACATATGAGATACACTCAATTGATTATCAGTTCCGATACCAAATGTTACACTTGGAGCGATACCTGTTGATTCATTTAGAACATTCTCTCTTGTTGAACCTCCTGTTTGTCGCATAAGATTTACCCTAGCAGCAGTTGTATCATTGATCATTTGGTTTATATCAAGTGAGTATCTTGCAAAATCATTTTCTCCAGCAGTTATGGAAAGTTTTCCAGATTCATCACCATTGGCAATTTTTGTTTGTTGACTAATAACCCCACCAGCTTGTCCTCGTCCATAAAGCATAGCAGCTCCACCCCTTAGAACATCAACACTTTCAAGATTAAAAGTATCTCTATTGTATTGGGATACATCTCTTATCCCATCAAGATACAAATCCCCAAAAGTATAAAAACCTCTTAGATTCATATTATCACCGATTCTTCCACCTTCAGCTGCATTAAAAGTAAGACCAGCGACATTTGTCATAGCTTCTTTTAGTGTAAATTTTGCTTGATCTGCTAAGAGTTCTTTGGTTACAACTGTTATTGCTTGTGGGATTTCGTGTAAAGTTTGATTTGTTTTTGAAACTTTTGAAACACCTGCTTGATATCGTGGTTCATCTTCCTCTAGATTACTTTCTTTGATCTCAACTGTTTTAAATTTTGTAGTTGGGATATTATTCGTTTCTACTATTGGTTGGTATGTAATAGTATTTGAATCCATAGTAGTATTTGATTCAGCATAAAGTGATGAACTCAGTGCCAATGATGCAACTGCACCCAATGAGAGAAATTGACTTTTTTTCATTTTTTCTATATTTTGTCTATATGACATTGTATCTCCTAATCTTTTTTAATAATCGTTGTTGCCTTGCACTAAAGTGCTGGGTACATCTATTTCATAATGCTAAATACAAATGGAATTTCAACAAAGGAATCAAAAGTTTCTGAACCCTTTTTCGCTGGGATAAACTTCCATTTTTGTACAGTATTAATAGCACTTTCATCAAGCCTTTTGTATCCTGAACTTTTGCTCAGTGAGAGATTGGAAATCTCACCAAATTTATTAATCAACAGTCGAACAATCACCTTTCCTTCCTCTTTCATTTTTTTAGAAAGAAACGGATAGTGTGGAGCAGGGTTATTTAAACTTGAGGCATTATAAATAACTGGTTCACTCTTCAAAATGTTCTCTTGTTTTATCTCAATTTTTTGATGGATAATTTGTGGTTTTGACTCTACAATTTCAGCTTTTGTCTCAATGGCTTGTTGAACTGGTTCACTTTTTAGTACAACTTCCTCTTGTTGTTTTGACTCAATTTTTTCAAGTTTTGTCTCCATCATCGCAACAGGGACAATAGGTGATTCTTTTATTTCGTTGTTTTGGTATGCTAACTTATTTTCTACAACTGGAGTAATTGTTGGTTTAATAATTGGTTGTGCGACTATTTTTTGTGGTTGGATTTTTTCAATTTGTGGTTGTGTTTCTTGAAAATCGATCAACTCCATTGAGATAATTTTTTCTTGCTCCGCAATAATTTCTGGTTTATTAAAATTCCAAAGCAAAAAAAATAAAATAACAGCAGTATGTATCAAAAATGAAACACTTATACTTCTTAAGTCATTGTGTGTTGTATTTGTAGTGTAAAAAATCTTATCCATCCCTATCCTTTATGAATTTGGTATGGCTACTATCTTTTAGAAGAATTTGCTAACCTTGTATGAGTTGCTTTATAGAAAAACTATCTTTTTCCTATGATTTTGATACTATAGTTTTTCCCCATAATAAACTGAATATGGTGATTATCAAGAATATGGACGATTTCTAAAAATTCATCAATATCTGCCATATCTTGTGTTCTAGTGTTGACCACTTTATAGTCGTTTTCATCAAATCTATAGCTACTAAATTTATTTATTTCGTCAATAATTTTCAAGCTCATTTTTTCTCCTTTTTATAAACTATTTTCTTTGCTACAATCACATTTTTTCTTGATTGTATTTAACGAATAGGGGATAATTTTTATCAAATATTCGTTACAGGCTTCTTCTAAAAGAGGAACTTTAATTTGGATATGTTTATCAAAGTTATCATTTTTAGGATACACAAAATAAACATTTTTGAAATCTGTATTTTGGATAATCTTGATCGCTCTTTTTATCTCTTTATCTAAAGAGAGATTGTTTTTATCCATTTTTTTATAGATAGGAATCACTTTAATCGAACCACTTTCAAGAGTGATAATATCAATGCTATCTCTATTTTTATCGACAAATCTATTCTTTGTATCTCTTGCTATTTTTTCATAAACATAATGAAAAAAATTCTCTTTTGGTTTGTGTTGTAGAGAAAAATTCCCTAACAATGTTTGGCATTCATTAAAACTCATTTGTGTTCCCCTCATGTATAGACTAAAAAAAACCTTGAGTAAAACAAAAAAATCGTTGTGCATATTTCGAAATTTGTTTAAGGAGGATTGAAAGCTGTTTTCCTCAAGGCTTATTTTAATCTACACTTTAAGAAATATTTATTTTATCTCTTAAAGTTGTTTAGATTACTGCTAGAAACTATATACTGCTTGTAAGCTATAATATGAGCTATCATCATTAGCTGATTCAGCTGAAATATTTGCATATAAAGCACTCATTTTTAGATTTTTAAGAAGTTTACATTCCCATGAAGCAGTTAAGTTAAGTTCTGATTCTTTTTCACTTGCGCCAGAGTTATCATAGCTTGTAGTTCCATAGATACCACCAAGTTCAAATCCACCAACAGTTGTGCTAGCTCCTACATAAAGTGTTTTTGCATCAGTTCCGTAAACATAATTCCCAGTATCTAGTGGACTAATATTATCACCAAGAGTATCTAAGCTACCAATAGCACCATCTTTATCAGTTGAGATATATCCACCATTAAGTGCGATTTCACCAATACTATAACTTAAATCTAAAGCCATTATTGACCCGTTGACACCATTTGTAGCGGTATTTGCTGCATCTTCACTTGTTGTAGCATATTTACCAACTACACCAAGTCCAGATACTTCAGCTTCAACTTTAGCACCAACTGCACTAAATACATTTTTTGCATCCATATAGTAAGCACCTACTTTTGTAGTTTTATCTATCTCATAAGTTACATCAA
>CALMBI010000038.1 GCA_937860115.1 uncultured Arcobacter sp.
TTGAAAAGTTTTTAATAGCTCCAACTTTAAATGTAGTTTTAGAATCGCTATTGCTTATATCATCGTATCTTGCACCCAATATTGCATTAAGTATATCACTTACCATCCACTCATCTTGAAGATATAAAGCTTTATAATCTACACTTTTACTAGAAAGTGTATTTGCTTGTGCAAAAACAGTAGCTTCTCTCTCTTCACTTCTACTCTCAGCTCCAAGAGTTAAAAGGTGATTTTCATTTAAAAGATAGTTTGCAACCCCTTCAATACTTTTGATATCTACATTTGCATCCATCCCATTTTGAGCTGAGGCTTCTTCGCTTGTATATTTTAGTTCACTCCAATAAGGTGTTGTAGTTTTGTTTCTTTTTTCATAGTAACTTTGATAAGCTCTTATTTTATATGTTAAATTATCACTTGCAATTACTTTTACATCTGCTGCGATATCAAGTCGATTGTTATCATCTTTTGAATCTACAGGGATATTATATACAGGGATATATTGCCCAGCAGCAGGTGAAACATTTGATGGGTGAAAATACCCCACATAACTTCCCTCTCGCTCTTCACTAAAAGCATTAAACTCTAATCCAGCCGTAACACTATCACTAAAATCGTATTCAACTCTTCCGCCGTAAGTTAAGATATCACTCTCTTCTTTATAAGTAACATCGTGAAGATAAGTGTCGTTTAAACCTTTAAGTTGAGCTGATGGAGTTCCTGTTGTTGTGGTTGATGGTTTTTGTTTAGTTCCATTGTTTGGTCCACCAGCTTGTTTCACATACACATCTGCATTTTCTTTTTGAGTATAAGGCGTTGTATCTGTTTTATTTACATAAAAGCTATAACCAAATTTATCCTCTTTTCCTTTTACCCCAAGGTTGATATTTGTGTTTTTATCATTTCCATCACTATTTTGTCCATATCTTATACCAAAATCGATTTGTGGTTTGCTACTTTGAGGTTTTTTTGTGATGATATTTACGACTCCTCCAGTTGCATCTGCACCATAGAGTGTACTCATCGGACCTTTGACG
>CALMBI010000039.1 GCA_937860115.1 uncultured Arcobacter sp.
AGAAGAAAGCGAGTAAAATATAACAAATGACAAACAAAGAAACTATCATAGAAATTAATGAACTCTTAGAACTAAACAATCAATCAATATTATCTCATCCAAAAGAGCTTAATGATGTATATCAAAAGATTAAAGGGATTGTTTTTGATCCAAACATATTAAATGAAACAACATTAACAAATGTGAAGTTGCTTGAAAATTACATGGATAGTTGCACTTTTATTAGTGCTTGGTATCATCTAAAAGGAGATAAACAAAAGAGAGATACAATGACTCAATCTTGCGTACAATTAATTTCAAGCTTGGGGTTGGATTCTACAAAAACTATGATAACTTATATAGATAATGAAAAATATTGGAGAAAGATATTAAAAGAAAATAATGTAGCTCCTATAAACTATAAAAAAATTATTTTGTTTATAACATTTATAGGTCTTGTGATAGGATACTTTACTTTGAATTAATAATTTTAAAAACTATTTGAACCAAAACAGAGGGAGTTAAAAAGAATAAAATGGTTGATAATATCAATGAAGAAAATTTAACATTATTTGATAAAGTCAAAAACTTTTTTACTAAATCATCAAAAGTAAGCGGTGATAAACCACAAATTAATGAACTGAAGCCTCAATCATTTGATGAAAAACTATCATCTATTGACCAACTTTTTTATCGTTCACAAAATTATAATACAAGTAAAGAGTATATTGAAGCGATGCAATTTATTATAAAACTTAAAAATCTTGCTCCATTTAATGCTTGGTTACTCTATCAACAAGACCCAAACATCACTTATGTAGCAACTGCAAATTTTTGGGCTGAAACTTTTAATCGTTCTATTAAACCAAAAGCCAGAGCATTTGTTATTATGAAAGCTTTCGGTCCTGTTGATTTTGTATATGACATACAAGATACTGTTGGTGATGTATTACCAATAAATTTACAAGCTCCATTTAGGGCTGAAGGAATACTTTCAAGTGAAGTTCTGGAGAGAGTTTTCAAGTGTTGTATCAAAAAAAATATCAAACTAACTTTTGATGATTCTATACCCGATAGACTTGCGGGCTGGACAAGTCACGATAAGTTAAATAAATACAGTCAAATAGTTATTAATAAATCTCATACTTCTGAAGTACAATTTTCAACTTTGTGCCATGAGTTGGCTCATTTAATGCTTGGGCATTGTGGCAAATTTAGTCATTGCGAGTGTGAAGATAGAAGTAATTTGCCGACTGATACAAAAGAGATAGAAGCAGAAACAATCTCTTGGATTATATGTGATAGATTAAATATCAAAACCAATTCCGAAAAATATTTACATCAACATATACTGCAAGAAAATGCTATTGATAAGTTAAGTATGAGTAAGATTCTAACTATCTCTGACAAAATTGAAAGCATTATTTGTGGTGGACTTTGCAAAGTTGATAAACCAAAAAAATAAAAATCCTCTAAAAGATGTACTTTCGACTAACTCTTTCAATTAAAGGATTAATTACTATGGTAATTTCTGAAACTTTCGGTTTTCGAATCAAAATTAAAATTGTTTCTCATATCCTTCGCTTCCCTGAAAATAAAATCAATTAGACTAATCCTCCAATAATAAACTGTATAGAAAGCTTTATATTTTATATTTTAATCTCATAAATTCTCCATAAGTAGAATTAAGCGATTGAACCGTTATACCAAGTATTTGAGCAAGTTTTGATTTGATTGGTTTAGTATTCTCTTTTTTACAGTTTAAGAAATGTTTAATAATTTGTTTTTTTCTCTCTTTGACACGATTTTCTTTGTTTAATGTTGCTTTTTTTGAGCCACTTTTGAGAGTACCATTTTGTGTCCGTTTGTAGATAGAGTTTGTTATTGATTTAATTTCATTTTGTGGTAATGGCTCATAGCAATTTGTTTGATTGATTGTGTTGCAAAAATGAAATATCTCTGTTTTTGTCTGTTTGGAGTAGGCAAACTTTTGACAACACAATTTGAAAATAGAAGCATTTCTATTTGATTCAATTTTACTATTTTGTGAAACTCTAATGTTAGATTTTCGTGCGCTATATGAAATTAACTCGTCATCAAATTCAATATCCCTAAGAGATTCATTTAATACCCTCAGTGTGTATATGTTTTCCAAAAATGCTATATGTTTGTGTTTGAGTGGATTTCTAAAAATTCCTGTATTTCTTGAACTTGATATCTCATCAAGTGTTAGGTATCTTATAAACTTTGCTTTTATATCTCTTAAAAATTGTTGTGGAGAATTTTTAGGATGATATCCATCTTGTATTGACATAAATCCTTTGATAACATAACCAAACTGAAATCCCTTTGTGGTTTCACACATATATGTTGGCAATACATCGATCATACCCAAAAGCCATTCTTGAAAATTTGGGAGGTCTTGAAAATACTCTTTTGCAGTAATCCCTTGATGAATATCTTTGTCAAACACTACAAATGTGATTCTAGCTTTCGAATTAAATTCAATAAATTCATAATTTTTAAGTGCTATATGAGTTTCTAAAGCAGGTTTTGAAAAACTT
>CALMBI010000040.1 GCA_937860115.1 uncultured Arcobacter sp.
GAAAAAATGTATAGAGTCACATATTATCCTTCAAATTTTAAAAAAATTCGTAGTTTTGATTGAAGATAGGTATTTAGATCGATCACTTTGCCACTTTTAAGTTCAAGTTCAAGTTCTTGCATAAATTGTAACATCATTAAAAAATCATCTTTTGAAAATTTTTGTGCTAAAGATGCTTGACGATTTGCTATCTTTTGTGGCAATGGGAATCCCCAAATCTCAATAATATTAAGATTTCCATACAGTTTTAGGTAGGTATTAATCATAAATAGTGTTTGAATAAAACCTGTAATTCTTGATACTAAAGCGATCTCATTGATCCCTTCTTCTAAAAGATCATAGATATCTTTATTGATATTTTTGCCAAGAAGTAGTTTTTCTAAAAAATCATCAATATGAACGCTTCCAAGTCCAAAACATTGCATATTGATCGTTTTAGATGTGATTGGATCATCTAAAATTGAGAGTTTTTTTAGATCACCCATACATAATGAAAGATCTTTTTGGTGCATTGTGTATAAAAATTCAAGATCATGCGCCTCGATTTGCATATTTAGTTCTTTTGCTTTTTTGATAAGAAGATTTTTTGCTTCATAATCCTCTAACGGATAAAATCGTACAAATACACTATGTACCTTTTTTGTAAAACTACTCTCCATACTTTTAAAATCAGCATCACCAAAACAACATAAAATAAATCGACTATCACCATTTGTATTACAAGCTTCAATTATTTTATCTAACTCTTTTTTGGGTATTTTTTTATTTATTTTTGCTAACACTATATTTGTAGAAGAAAAAAGTGAATTTTGAGAAAGGATCTCGATTGCAAGGTCTGGATTAAATTCTTCAAAATAAAGTTTATTGATATCTTCACCATTTGCTAAAACAGCAGCAATATTCTCTCCATAGTTCTCAATCAAATAGCTTTCAGCTCCATAAAACATATACGCTTTATAAGCAATACCATTCATAAGCTCTTTATCAAATTCATTTTTATACATAAGATAGTTTCCTAATTTACTAATTTACCAGTTATTTTTTTTGAAATGAGATCTGCTTCAAGGAGTTCAACATCTATTTTACTATAGAGTTTTTCCCCTTGATGATTGATAAGTCTAAAAGAAAGCCCGCTCCATGGCTCATTTAATTCACATTGGATATGATCACCTACATCTGTAATCGTTGCACTTAATTTCTCATGTAAATGTTCTTTTGCCCACCTTACATATTTTCTACCCTCAAGATCCCAAACCATTTGAGCAATTTGTCTCTCAGTTGAGCTTATTTTTTCACAAATATCATCAATATCCTCAGGTACTTTTTTTGTTTTGAGTATTCGATGTAATGTAAGGTCAGAATATCTTCGAATCGGCGAAGTAAAATGACTGTAGTGACTAAATCCTAATCCAAAATGAGCCCCAATATGACTACTATAGTGTGCTTGTTGTTGTGCTTTTATGATAAGTTTATCAACCTCTTTTTCAACTCCAAATCGAGCAGCCTCTTTTTGGATAGCAAGGATAGTTGTATGGATATCTTTTTTCTTTTTGATAAGTATTCCTATATTTGCAAGATCTTCAATAAGTTTGTCTATTTTTTTCATATCAGGTTCATCATGAACTCTAAAAATCCCAAAATTGCCAATTTTTTTGGCACTCTCTTGGTTTGCAAGAAGCATACACTCTTCTACAAGTTGATGTGAGATGGTGCTATGTTCTGGATTGACACCTATGAGTTTTTCATTATTATCCAAAATAAGTCTAAATTCATCATTTCTAAAATCATATCCATGGATAAGTCTTTGTTTTCTTATTTGTTGTGTTAGATCTAGTAATGCTTGAAGATTGACTGAAAGAGTGTTTGTTTCTATCATCTCATCAACCATCTCATAACTAAAATTGTTCTTAGATTCTATAACAGCTTCTATAAATTCACTTTTTTTGACTATCAATTTTTGCGTATCTATCTCCATTTTACATACATACGCATACCTCAGTTGATTTGGTTTGAGTGAACACAAATCACTACTAAGTACGAAAGGGAGCATTGGTAATACATGTGATGGAAAATACGCTGAAAAAGCTCTTCTTTTGGCTTCTTCATCAAGTTTTGTTCCGATTTTTACATAATGACTTACATCAGCAATTGCTACATAAAGTATAGAATTCATGGGGTCATAATAGATAGCATCATCATGATCTTTTGCGCCTATTGGATCGATTGTGCAAAAATCTAAATGTGTAAGGTCAATGCGATTTTCAAACGAAATTTGACTATCTATATTTTTTGTATCATAATGATCAAGTCTATACTCTTCTTTATATAGATACAACGAGATTTTCTCATCAACCATTGGATCATTTATATGACCAAAATATTTGCATTCCTCTTTGTCGATAAGATAAATCTCTCCTTCTTTTGGATTTATATTATGATCTAAGTGGATATGGTTTCCATTTTTTACAGTGATAAAAGAACCATTTTGAAAAATTACCAAAAGTTGTTCTAGATTTTTTTCAATCATCAATGCAACTTTTACTTTTAATCTTCCTCGTGGATTGAATATAACTCTTGCTAAAATAAGATCACCCTCATTTGCTCCATGCAGATCTTCTAGATCAATATAAAAATCTTTGGCATCCAAATACGAATAAAGATAAAATTTCCCACTATGAACAGTTATTTTACCAATTTTATATTTTTTATTGAGAGTAATAGTGTCATTATGAAACAAGATAGCATTTTGGTCAAAATTGTTTACAATATGAGCATAATGAGCTATTTTTTTATGAAAATTTTGTGGCATAATAAACATCTCCTTATATTCTTTATGGAATAATACTCAATAACCAATTAAAAAGGATCTGTAATGATGCGGTTATTTTCTAAAGTTGCTCTTCTTGGGGTTTTGATCACTAGTTCTCTATTTGCTGTTGCTAAGCCAAATTTAATATTTTATTGTGGTATCACAATGATTCCACCAATGCAAAAAATTGCAAAAGAGTTTGAACAAAAAAATAACTGCGCGATCAAAATTGTGCAAGGTAGATCAGAAGATCTTTATGATTCGTTAAAACTCTCAAAAAAAGGGGATCTTTATCTTCCTGGATCTGATAGTTATATTAAAG
>CALMBI010000041.1 GCA_937860115.1 uncultured Arcobacter sp.
AATGTGTATGGACCACGAGAGATACAAACAGGGAAATATGCGACCCTTATAGCTCTTTTTAAAGAGAAGATGAAAAATAATGAAACTCTTACTATCGTTTCTCCAGGTACTCAAAAGAGAAACTTTACTCATATTGATGATATCATTGATGGACTTGTACTTGTAGGTGAAAATGGATATGGAGATGAATTTGGAATAGGAAGTGATGAAGCTTTCTCTATTCTTGAAGTTGCCCAGATGTATGGAGGAAAAATAGATATGCTCCCTGAAAGAAGAGGTAATCGTATGACAGCTGAAGTAATGACTGCAAAAACGCAAAGTTTGGGATGGAGTGCAAAAAAGAGTTTGGCTAGCTATATAGAAGAATGTAGGGAAAAAAATTGGAAATAATTTATAAAACAAACGGAGGCTGTAAATGAAAGGTATAATATTAGCAGGTGGCTCAGGAACAAGGCTCTACCCAATCACAAAAGGTGTCTCAAAACAACTTGTACCAATCTACGATAAACCCATGATTTATTATCCATTATCTGTTTTAATGCTAGCAGGTATCAAAGAAGTATTAATTATCACAACCCCACAAGATCAAGCTAGCTTTATAAATCTTCTCGGGTGTGGAAGTGATTTGGGAATGCGATTTGAGTATGTAGTGCAATCTAGCCCAGATGGACTTGCTCAAGCTTTTATCTTAGGGGAAGAATTCCTTGATGGTGATGATGCTTGTTTAGTCCTTGGAGATAATATTTTCTATGGTCATGGATTAACTAAACTTCTTGCTCAAAGTGTAGCAAATGTAAAAGAGAATAACGCAACAGTATTTGGATACTATGTAAGTGACCCAGAGCGATATGGTGTAGCAGAATTTAATGATAATGGAGATGTAATCTCTATAGAAGAGAAACCAAAAGACCCAAAATCAAACTATGCAGTAGTAGGACTATACTTTTACCCTAATGATGTAGTAAAAAAAGCAAAAGAGGTAAAACCAAGTGATAGAGGTGAATTAGAAATCACAACTTTAAATGAGATGTATCTACATGAATCACGACTTAAAGTGGAACTTATGGGAAGAGGGTATGCTTGGCTTGATACTGGAACTCATGAAAGCTTACTAGAAGCTAGCCAATTTATCCAAACTATTGAAAATAGACAATCTTTAAAAGTAGCATGTCTTGAAGAGATAGCTTATGAGATGGGATATATCTCAAAAGAAAAACTTCTTGAACT
>CALMBI010000042.1 GCA_937860115.1 uncultured Arcobacter sp.
TGGACGATAGCTACTATCATCTTTTGAATACTTTGTTCATATTTGATTTTTGCTTCAAGATCTCTCTTTTGGGTTATATCATCTATGATAAGCATAAATTTTTCATGTTGGATCGGTTTAAAATTAAGAGATAGTATCTTCTTGTCTAGTACTATCTCATCTGGCAATAAAGAAAAAAGAAACTCTTTAGAGATTGGATCCTCTTCAAGGAGTATCGTTTCTATTCCAAACTCAAAAATCTCTTTATTTTCAAGATTATCACCAAATAAAAGTTCAGATACATTCATTCCATAAATATCTTGATTGAAAATCATCAGACACTCTTTTGAATAACTTTTCTCAATAACGAAATTTTTATCAAATGATAAAAATCCTTGTCCTGTATTATTTAAGAGATCGTTCACTTGAGCATTAAGTTCTTCTACCTCTTTTTTGGCAGTTATATCATGTCGTATTGCACTATATCCTATGTGCTTTTTATTTTTATCATAATAAGGACCAACAGTTGCATCAACCCAATAAAAAGTTCCATCTTTTCTTAGGTTTTTAACTTCACCATGCCAAATCTGTTCACTTTGTATTGTTTTCCACATATCATAAAAAGCCTCTTTGGGCATATCTGGATGTCTTACAATATTGTGTGGATTTCCAATAAGTTGTTCTAGTGTATATCCTGAAATTTTTTGGTATGCTTTACTTGCATAAGTGATCACCCCTTTAAGATCAGTTCTTGAAGCAATTACATATTTATCAAAACTATCTACTAAAGCATCTAACTCATTGTTAAGTTCTTCGATCTCTAATCTTTTCTCTTTTTCTTTTCGTTCGTTAATAATATACTCAATAGCAAGATTTAGTTTTTGATACAAAATACTAAAATTTATGGGCTTACGAATAAAGTTTTTAATCCCAAGATCTAATATCTTTTCTAAGAGTTTTTTATCATTTTCACCAGATACTGCAATAACTATTTGATTTGGATTGATTTTTAGTATCTCTTGACACATCTCTAATCCATTCATAATAGGCATCACAACATCTGTTATGACGATATCATAATAAGAATCAGTAGATCTTAAATGATTATTATATAGATCTAAACCATTTTGGCCATTCACTGCAACATCAAAACAACCAAAGTGATCACTGAGCATCTCTGATACTAATTCAATTGCAATCTCATCATCATCTACAAAAAGTACACTTATTTGTGAACTTAAACTATGTAACTTTTCCAAAATGCACCATACCTTTCTCTTTTACAATCTTTGATATTTATTTTCTGACACCATTATTACCAATTAAAACTCTTTAAAACC
>CALMBI010000043.1 GCA_937860115.1 uncultured Arcobacter sp.
TTACATTATGTGTACAGAATCAGGTGGTCCTGAGCCAGGTGTTGGATGTGCTGGAAGAGGAGTTATTACAGCGATTAACTTCCTAGAAGAAGAGGGTGCTTATGATGATGAGTTAGATTTCGTATCGTATGACGTTCTTGGGGATGTTGTTTGTGGTGGATTTGCTATGCCAATTAGAGAAGGGAAAGCTCAAGAGATCTACATCGTAATGTCTGGAGAAATGATGGCTATGTATGCAGCTAACAACATTTCTAAAGGTATTTTAAAATATGCAAATACTGGTGGGGTAAGACTTGCTGGATTAATTTGTAACGCTAGGATGACAGATAAAGAGTACGATTTAGCTAAACACTTAGCAATGCAAATTGGTACTCAAATGATTCACTTCGTTCCAAGATCTAACCATGTTCAAAGAGCTGAGCTTAGAAGAATGACAGTTGTTGAATTTGCTCCAAATTCAGACCAAGCTATGGAATACAAAGAATTAGCAAGAAAAATTATTGCAAATGATCTTAAAGTAATCCCAAGACCACTTGAAATGGATGATCTTGAAAATCTATTAATGGAATTTGGATTAGAAGAAGAAGTTGACGAAGAAAACTTAGGTAAAAAAGCAGAAGAAGCATAATTGCTTCTTTTTTAGAAAATAAAAAATAAAAAATAAAAATAATAAGGAGACACGATTATGTTTATATGTGGTTACCACTTCCCAGCGAGTGAAGGAAATGATGTAAGTTTTGACAAAGTTATTGAAAAAGTAAATGAAGGTATTGATGCAACTGGTAAAGTTGTAACTTTAACAAGTGAAACAAGAGAAGGTGCTAAATTAGAAACTCTTGAAGTACCAGCTGGAACATTTGCTCACACAGCATTTGTTGATTATTTCACAAATTCTGAAGTAGCAGTAAAAAATGATTTTAAAATGATTTACTACACAAATAAATACCAAATCAGTGAAATTTCAAAATCAGTTGATGGTGAAGTTACAAAAGAACTTTGCAAAAAATTAGATGATATGAATCTTTACAGAGTATCTGTAAAATAATTTAAAAAAGAGGCTCTTCGGCCTCAAATCAAAAAGAAAAATATTTAAAAGGAGAGTGTCGGATGGGACCAGAAACTTTAGAAAGTAAACAAAAACAAATTATTGAAGATGTACTTAGTGTATATCCAGAAAAAGCGAAAAAAAATAGAGAAAAACACCTTGGAGTTGATAGTCCAGAGGGTGTAAAAGGTGCTTGTGATAAAACAAAAAGTAATAAACAAACAGTACCAGGTGTTATGAGTCAAAGAGGATGTGCTTATGCAGGATCTAAAGGGGTTGTTTGGGGACCTATTAAAGATATGATTCATATTTCTCATGGACCAGTTGGATGTGGACAATATTCAAGAGTTGGAAGAAGAAACTATTATATCGGAACAACAGGGGTTGATACATTTGTAACGATGAACTTTACAACTGATTTTACAGAAAAAGATATTGTATTTGGTGGAGACAAAAAATTAAAAGTAGCACTTAGCGAAATTGATCAATTATTTCCACTCAACAATGGTATCTCTATCCAATCAGAGTGTCCAATTGGACTTATTGGAGATGATATCCATGCAGTTGCAAGAGTACACAAAAAAGAATCAGACAAACCAACAATCGCAGTATCTTGTGAAGGATTTAGAGGGGTTTCTCAATCTTTAGGACACCATATTGCAAACGATATGATTAGAGATGAAGTTATGCCTGATACAAGTGCAAGAAAAGATTTCGAATCAACTCCTTATGATGTAGCAATTATCGGGGATTATAACATTGGTGGAGATGCTTGGGCATCAAGAATTCTTTTAGAAGAGATGGGACTGAGAGTTATTGCTCAATGGTCTGGAGATGCTTCTTATAAAGAACTTTCAATAGCACCAAAAGCAAAACTAAATCTACTACATTGCTATAGATCTATGAACTATATTAGTAGGCACATGGAACAAGAGTTCGGTATACCTTGGATGGAATATAATTTCTTTGGACCTTCTAAAACAACTGAAAGTTTAAGAAAAATTGCTGAGTTCTTTGGACCAGAAATTCAAGAAAAAACAGAAGCCGTGATTGCAAAATATACAAAAATGACAGATGAAGTTATTGCAAAATATAGACCAAAA
>CALMBI010000044.1 GCA_937860115.1 uncultured Arcobacter sp.
TAAATCTTGCGGTATATCTTTGATATCTTTGATTGGATCACCATATAATGAGACTGAGACTAATAATGAGAGTAATAGTTTTCTTTTTTTCATATTTATTCTATTTTGTAAGATATCTTAAAACGGTATTGATAATATCATCGTCATCACGACTTGATGATTTTATCACCTCTTTTTTATCATCATTGTACACAATTGAGATATTCATCTCATAATTACTAATCGTTTTTATATTTTTAGCAATTCCATTAAGTTTAATAAGTATAAGATCGATAAACTGTTTTGTAGGGATATCAAGTTTACCAAATCTATCTTCCATCTCCTCTTGTATTTCAAATACTTCACCTTTATCTTTTGCTTTGCTAAGGCGTCTATAAAGCTCAAGTCTGAGTCTATCTTCAGTTATATATTCGCTACTAATATAAGCACTAATGGTGAGTTTAATATCAACAGTAGCTTTCTCTTCACTGACTTCCCCACTTAAAATTGCTATCGCATCTTCTAGCATTTTAATATAAAGCGAATAGCCAATATTTTCAATATGCCCACTTTGGGCTTCACCGATAATATTTCCACCACCTCTAATAGCCAAATCTTGATGAGCCAAAGCTGTTCCGCTTCCAAGGTAAGAGTTACTTTCAAGTGCCACTAGTCTTTTAATCGCATCTTCTGTTAGTTTGTTTTTATCTTCTACCATAAAGTAACAATACCCCTCTTTGTTACTTCTTCCCACTCTTCCTCTAAGTTGATGAAGGTCTGCAATTCCAAATCTATTTGCTCCATCAATGATCATAGTGTTTGCATTTGGAAGATGTAAACCAGATTCCACAATACTTGTTGCTAGTAAAATATCAAATTTTCCTTCGCTAAACTCTTCAATTATTCTAATAGAATCTTTTGGATTGATTTGGGAGTGCATTATTTCAATCTTCATATTTGGCAAAATTGAGAGGATCTCTGATTTTTTCTTTTCAATAGTTGCTATATTATTGTAAATATAAAATATCTGTCCACCTCTTCTTTTTTCTCTTAAGATCACCTCTTTTATGATTTTTTCATCATATTCTTTTACAAAACTTCGCACCCCGATTCTCTCACTTGGAGGTGTTGTTAAGCTACTCATTCCTTTAATTTTTGAAAGAGCAAGATTAAGTGTTCTTGGGATTGGTGTTGCACTCATTGAAAAAATATGGGCATTACTTCTTAGTTCTTTTAGTTTTTCTTTTTGTTTCACTCCAAACTTATGTTCCTCATCAATTACAATCAGTGCAAGTTTGTTTGATTCTACATTAAGTAATGAATGTGTTCCCACTACAAAATCAAGTGATCCATCTTTGAGGGCTTTTTTTATGGCATTTTGCTCTTTTGCTGATGTTTTACCATCTAATTTAGCAGATTTGAATCCATATCTTTCTATTCTTTTTTTGAGTCCCTCATAGTGTTGGGTAGCTAAAAGTGTTGTTGGGCACACCATAAGAGCTTGATAACCACTTAAAATCGTAGCAAAAATACCATTGAGGGCAACTTCAGTTTTACCAAAACCAACATCCCCACTCAGTAATCTATCCATAACAAATCCACTTGAGAGATCACTAAAAAATTCATCAATAGATCTTTGTTGATCTTTTGTATAAACAAAACCAGATTCACGTTGCATTATAGCAATCTCCTCTTTTTTTGTATCTATCTTAATCCCCTCTATAAGTTCACGTTTTGCAGCGAGAGCGATTATCTCACTTGCTATTGCAAAAAGTCGCTCTTTGACTTTTCCTTTTAGTTTTGCAAATGATCCTTTACCTAACTTATCTAAAATAGCAATATTTCCACTATCAGCTATGTATCTATCAATAAGATCAAGGTTTTGTACTGGTACAAGCAACCTATCATCTCCAAGATAATTAAGTACCACAAAATCCATTTTAGAACCCATCACTACAACAGGCTCAATCCCAATAAATTGTCCAACACCATGTGTCTCATGAACTACATAATCACCATTTTTAAGTTCATCGATAATAATTTTTGGTTTTTTCTTTTTTCTTTTTTTAACTTCAGTATTTAATGATAAAATCAACTCATCATCACTCATAAGATTAATGAGTTCATCTCTGTATACAACTTCATAATTAGGAAGATTTTTATCTCTCAAAAGTGGTAATTCATGAGATCTCACTCTTGCTTCTGTACTACTAATAATTGTGATCTTTTTATCTTTATGAAATTCTAAAAATTCAAGCTTGTTTGTAGGATCGATTTGTTTATAATATCCTTGCTCAAGAATTGGATCGATCGAGAGTAGTTGATTTTTATCAATCCTTTTTTCACTAAAAATAAACACTTCATCGATCTCATCAAGTGCTTTTTTTGTAATCTTACTATTTAGTTTTTGTGTGTAGAATTCACCAAGATCATCTAAATACCAGAACCCTAATGAGTGTATATCTTTTATAAATGCATCACTTTTAGAATTTTTAGCTCTCTCTTCGAGTTCTTCAAATTTTTGTGTCCCCAAACTTAAAAAAGCAGGAGAAATAGCAACAGATTCAAGCTCCTCTTTTTGAGACTTTTGATTTTCAACATCAAATATCCTAATACTCTCTATTTCTGTATCAAAAAACGATATTCGATAAGCATGATCAAGCTCCAATGGAAAAATATCTAAAATATCACCTCGAAAAGAGACCTCCCCTTCACTAGTAACAATATCAACAAAGACATAACCCCAATTAAAAAGTGTATCTTTTAGGCTATTAATATTAACAGTATCACCAAATGAGAGATTGAATTGTTCAAAACAACTCTCTTTGGGCAAGCTAAATGTAATTGTTCTTATTGGAGATATAAGGATTTTATTCTGTTTTTTATAAAGATAATATTGTTCTAAAATCTTTGTAATTGATTTGAGTTCATCACTAAAAGAGAGTAGATCATCGCCATAATTTGCTCTAAAATCTGGAAGTAAAAAAGGCTCGTACCCCAAAAATGAAGCACAATCTTTAGCTTTGTATGCCTCTTTTTCATCTGAAACAATCAAAAGCTCTGTTTTATTATGTTTTAGGGTATAAAAAATATTGTGCATAAAAGACTAAATCCTTAATTGTTTGTAATTATCTAAAAAACTTGGGGATATATTATAGGTATGACCGAAAAAGAGATCACCAAAGAGTTGGTGTTTCTAGTTGATCCTCTTCAAAAAAAGACTCATCCCTCTCTAAAAAAAGGTTCCCTTCGTAATCAATATAAAGCTTGTAACTACCAAAGTCAAAATTTCTTTCAATTTGATTTCTATTGAGATAGCTATGAGCTTGAGAATATAAAACAATATTCTCAAAATGATATTCGTATACAGATGGAGCTAACGTATTGATTTTTGATTCTATTTCTTCCAATAAATTTATACGAAATTCGTTAAATAAATCATATTTATCTACTAAGTAAATCAAACTAAAACTTTTAAGATTAAAGGTTTATTTATTTAAACCGTTTAATAATGATTCCATTCTTCCAAAATCGATTTTTGTTGCTTTTTCTTCTGTCTTCTCTTCAACTTTATCTTCTTTTGAATCAAGTTTAATATCTAAAATACTATCGGGAATATTTTTATCAAACCCGTCCGAAAACTCTTTTGATGCATCGATTCCATCATTTGATTTTGAAGTACTAAGAAGTTTTTGAATTTTTGACAACATCCCATCCATTTTATTCTCTTTTTGATCTGTTTCAGTACTAAGATCAGATAATTTAAACTCTAACTCTTTATTTTTTGTAATTTGCACTTCTAATTTCTCTACAGTTTCTTGATGTTTTAATTGTAAAACCTCGTATGCATCAATAAGTTGATTAAGTGCTTCATTTAATTTTTCTATTGTTTCTTGATTTGTCATAAAATTTCCTCTTGTATAATATTTATTGGGCGTGATTTTATCACAAATTAACTAATAATTCCATCAATTTTTAATAAAGATTCAACATCTGGTTTTTTATTTGCAAAAAGATAAAAAAGCTGATTCATATCTACACTTCCACCTTTGCTTAAAATAAGATTTTTGTATTTTTCACCGAGTTTGTTATTGAAGATTCCATTCTCTTTAAAAAGATAAAAAGCATCCGCACTTAATACTTCCGCCCATTTATAACTATAGTATCCAGCAGCATATCCACCACTAAAAATATGTGAAAATCCGTTTTGAAATTTGTTATAACTTGGAGGAATAATTACAGCATATTGATCCCTTACTTCATTTAACAACTGTTGCACACCCTCTTCATCTCTAGGTTTTTGATACAACAGAAAATCAAACAATGCAAATTCAACTTGTCTTATTGTTGCAAGTGCAGATCCATAATTTCTTGTTTTGATCAATTTATTAATCGATTCATCATCTAATATATCACCTGTTTTATAGTGCTTTGCAAACATTTTAAGAACTTCTTTTTCATATGCGAAATACTCTAAAAATTGTGAAGGAAATTCAACAGTATCCCAAGTAACACCATTTATACCGCTTACAAAAGGTTCATTGACTTTTGTGAATAGATGATGGATTGCATGCCCTAATTCATGAAATAAAGTTGTTACTTCATCATGTGATAATAATGATGGAATAGAATCTGTTGAAGCTGGAAAATTACAAACAATAAATGCTGTAGGAAGTTGTTTGTTACCAGATAGATCATATCTATTGTGCCAGTTATGCATCCAAGCGCCACCTTTTTTTTCAAATCTTGTTTCTAGATCTAAATAAATTTTTCCTATAAATTGATTATTTTCATATATTTCATATGTTAAAACTTTTTCATTCCAAGTTTCTTCAATAATTTGTCTAAATTCAATGCTAAAAATTTTATTTATAAAGTTAAATACCCCTTTAAGTGTTAACTCTTTTTCAAAGTAAGGTTTGTAAAACTCTTCATCAATATCGTATTTTTCCTCTTTTAATTTTTGGGAATAATACGAAAAATCAAAACTTTGAAAATCAGTTAAATTATCAATTTTATTTGCATAATCTTTTAGTTCTGCTAGTTCTATATATGCTTTTTCTTTTGATTTGAGGGCCAGATTTTGTAAAAACTCTATCACTTCTATCTCTGTGTTAGCCATTTTAGTTGCCAAAGAATACGAAGCATAATTGTTAAATCCTAAAATTTTTGCTTTTTTATCTTTCAGAAGAAGTAAATCTTCGATTATTTTTCCATTTTCTGGTGCTCTAGTGGAGTATGCTTTATATATTTCTTCTCTTTTTTTTCTATTTGGTCCATATGTAGAATAAGCTATATATGAAGGCATTTTTAATGTAAATTTATATTTTGTAATTCCATCTATCTCTGTTTTTGCCCTATCAATTTCATCTTGCGGCATCCCTACTACATCATTTGCTTCGCAAATCATCTCCCAATTATTTGTAGCGTCAAGTAGATTTTGGGAAAACTGTTTACTTAATTTACTCAAATTAAGATCTATATCTTCTAATTCTTTTTTATCAAATTCACTAAGTCCGCATCCACCCAATTTAAAATCTCTAAGTTCATTTTCTATGACTTTTTTTTGTTCAATATTAAGTTCTTCAAAATATCTATTTTGTATATTAATAAAAGCACTATAAGTATTTTCATTTTGAGAAATTTCTGTAAAATAAAGTGATAAAAGTGGAATCGATTCATCATATACTTTTTGTGTTAATTCACTATTACATACACTATCTAAATGATATATAGGCGTTGTAAAATTATTAAGTTTTTCACTCATCAATTGATACGGGATCACAAAATTTTCATAAGTTTTATTTTCAATTTCTAATAACTGTTTGAGCTCTTCCCTATTTTCATCAAGTAGTTTTTCTAATTTAACTACAATATTTTCAAAATCTTTCATGTATTGTTTATTCATTATTTTCTTCTTCCATTTGCAAAATCTATAATATAATCTGCTATCTCATCAAGAGAGCAAATATCTTTTATTGCTCCAGCTTCAATAGCTTGTTTTGGCATACCAAATACTACACAGCTATTTTCATCTTGGGCAACTGTATAAGCACCATTATTAAAAAGTTCTTTCATAGCAATTGTTCCATCGTCGCCCATTCCTGTCATCATGATAGCCATAGCTCCACCACCAACTGTATTGTTTAAGCTTCTAAACATTACATCAACACTTGGCTTATGACGACTTACCTTTACGGTATCTAAAAGTCTAGTAATGTAACTATTTCCACTTTTTTCTATAATAAGATGCATATTTCCTGGTGCTAAATATGCAAATCCTCTTTCAAGAATCATCCCATCTGTTGCCTCTCATACCTCTACTTGCGAATGAGTATTTAATCTTTGGGCAAAAGAGCTTGAAAATCCATATGGGATGTGTTGTGTCATAATAATTGGAGGCAAACCAGAAGGTAATTTTGAAAGACTTTCAAGAGCGATTCAACACCATCTACTGCTTCAACAACATCATTGTATCCACCTTCGTTAAGTACATATGAAAGCATATCCCTTAACATTGTTGAGTCATCTACAATTAAAAGTTTCATATTATTCCTTAATAATCAGTTCTTATGATAAGCTATAGCTTATTATTTTTTAAATAAACCTAAATTAATGGGTTTGAGAGCTCTATTCTATCTTTAGATACCTTTAAGATCTTTACTTCAATCTCATCATCCAAACTTAAAACATCACTTACTTTTTCAACTCTTTCTTTTGCAACTTTTGAAATATGTAACAGTCCTTCACCACCTCTTTCAAGCTCTACAAATGCTCCAAAATCAGTGATTCTAAGTACTTTACCTTTTACAATCTCATCAGTTTTATAAAGTTCATCAAAATTTATCTTTTCTTTTTTTGTAAAGCTTTTAGAATTTGATGATATATTTTTAATATATTCACCAGCATCATATATGTTTTTTTGTTCTTTCCCTGTGATTTTAACATTTCCAGTTTCTTTATCTAGATCAATAGAAACTTCAAATTTCTCAATAATCTCTTTTATAACAGATCCAGCTTTTCCAATTACGGCAAATATTTTAGATGGATCAATTTTAAATTGTTCAATCAAAGGAAGTGCATCGCTAGTTATTATCTCACTTGCAGCTTCTTCCATAATACTAAGAATATGTATTCTTCCATCTTTGGCCTGATACAATGCTTCTTTTAAAAATTCTAAAGTAACTCCACCAAGCTTGATATCCATCTGTAATGCTGTGATTCCATTTGCTGTTCCAGCTACTTTGAAATCTACATCACCATCATGATCCTCAAGACCCATTATATCTGTAAGTATTGCGTAATTATTAATACCAAAAACAGCACCCATTGCAACTCCAGCAATCAATGAACTCACAGGGACACCAGCAGCTTTTAAAGCTAAAGATCCACCACAAACAGTTGCCATAGATGAACTTCCATTAGATTCTAATATTTCAGAAACTAGTCTAATTGTATCTGAAAAATCATTGTCGATTGAGCTTTGTAATGATCTTTTTGCAAGATTTCCATGACCTAATTCTCTTCTTCCAACACCAAAAATTGGTTTTGCTTCACCTACACTAAATCCAGGAAAATTATAATGAACCATAAAATTTTCATTCATTGTAGATTTTTGACCAAGCAGTTCATACATTTGAGCATCTTTTTCGTTTCCAAGTGTTCCAATTACTAATGCCTGAGTTTCTCCTCTTGTAAATAAACAGCTACTATGAGCTGATGGAAGTATATTTGTTTCGATTGAGATTGGTCTAACCTCTTTTAATCCTCTTCCATCGGCTCTAGTACTTGTTGAAAGAATCATTTCTCGTACAAGTTCTTTTTTAAATAATGAAATTGCTTCATAAACATCACTTAATCCAATCTCATTTTCAACGCAATACTCAGATTTAGAGATAACTTTAGCAAGTTCCTTAAGCTCTATCGCTCGTTCTTTTTTTGCAAGTTTTTTAATAGCATCGAGCGTCTGATCTTTGTAATTCGTTTTTACATAATGTAATAGATCATCTGATATAGTTTTTGTTACTAATTCAACATCTACTTGATCTTTTTGTGCAATTTCAAAACTTTTTTCATATGTAGTATTTGCAATTGTTAAATAATCTTGTGCAATTTTAATTATTTCGACCAATTCATCTTCATTAATATCATTTGTATTGTGTTTTTTTACAAATGTTTCAGTTGAAGCTTCAATAATCTCTTCATCACTAATCGCTTGCATCTCTATCATGAGGAGTTCACTGTTACTTCCTGCAAGATAAAGATCTAGGGTTGAATTATTCATTTGTGAATTTGTTGGATTGATTACAATCTCACCATCAATTTTACCCATTCTTACACCACAAATAGATTTATTAATAGGCAGATCAGAAACAAACAATGCTGCAGAGGCTGCATTTAAAGCTAATACTTGAAGATCCAATTCTCTATCAACACTTAAAACCATAACTGTAATAGTTGTTGGGTAAACATATCCACTTGGAAATAAAGGTCTTAAACTTCTGTCAATTATTCTAGATGTTAATGTTTCAAAATCACTTGGTTTCCCTTCTCTTTTTACAAAACCTCCTGGAATTTTTCCAGCTGCATATGTTTTTTCAATATATTGAATAGTTAAGGGTGTAAAATCTTCACTTACAGGATTGTCAAATTCACTTACAACTGAAGCCAACAGTACAGCATCTCCAACTTTATACAAAACAGATCCATTTGATTGTTTTGCAACTTTATCAAATAAAAATATCTCCTTTTGATTATTTAATTCCAACTCACATGTTATTGACATACTTTATTTCCTTTTTTGAATTATATTTATTATTTTATAGATGAAGCGGAGCTTCCAATTAGATATTTTAGATCATCATCTTCAAATTTGACACCAAGACCAAAAAACAAATTACGAGCATCTTTATTTAAAAAGTTATCGTATCCAGTGTAGAGCTGAATATGTTTTTTCATTGTATAAGTAAGATATGATTTTAAGTGGGTTTTGTTTCCCCTTACATCGTTGTATGCATTAAAATCAAAAGCTTCGAGTGAAAGTTTTAGCTGTTTGTTTTTCATAAAATAATCTGCTCCAAATCCACCAGTACTCTCTATGATCCCACCTCTCACTCTAGCATCACCAAAATCTTTTCCATATTGTGCGGAAAATATTGTTCTTCCTTTATCATGTAGTGGTGTTGTTTTTGGAATTCCACCACCTGCATCTCTATAATCATCTGTACCAATAATATCAGCTAAGTAATGAATGGTAGGCTTAGGAGAATAATCAACACCAAAATATGATTTATTATAATTATCTTTACTCATGTGCTCAATTCTAGCTTTTACACCCAAAGTACTTTTTGTTGCTGAACTTAGATATCTATCTAATTTATCAAAAGAACTTTCTACCTTTACTGATGCTTTATTTACACCTTCAAAAGCAATATCTACATTTTTAATAGCACTTTTTAAAGTTTCTCGATTTTCATCTAAAACACCTTGTACTGTATCTTCAATTTTTACAAATTTATCCATCGCAGGTGGTAATTTTTCATTAATTGTTTTACCAGTAGTTTCAAATTCACTTCCAACATTTTCAAATTTAGTAAGTACTTTTGGAAGTTGTTCATTTACCATAATACCTGTTTGTTTAAATTCACTTCCAACCCCATCAAAATTATCAAGCACACCAGGAAGCTTTGCATTGATCATTCGTCCCGTTTCTTTAAATTCTGCACTTGCTAATTTAAAATTATAGATCATTTCATTGATATTTTTTTCATTATTTGCCACTAACATATCAAGTCTTTCAATAAATTTATCGACTTTTTTAGCAGCCTCATTGATGGAATCACTTGTTTGATCAAATGATGCATATGTTCTAGTATTGCCAAGTATTTCAGATGGTTTTGCGATTTCACCCTCTTTTGAAAATTCAATATCAATATATTTTACACCAAGCATACTCTCTTGTTTGATTGAAACAACTGAATTGAGTGGAACTTGAATATCTTTATTTATAGATAAACCAATCCCAACTAGATCTCTTTTGAGAGTAAAACTCTCAACGGTTCCAATATCAATACCACGTGATTTGACTTTTGCATTGATTTCCAAACCGCTTGCATCTGCTATTTCAACATAAAGTGGATAACCCTCTTGTTTTCCGAATTTGAAAGTACCCACTTGTGTCGTTAAACCAAAAAGCATTAAAAATCCTACAACAACAAACAATCCAACTTTGGTTTCTGGTCTCATCTACTCTTCTCTTTCATTTTGTATAAACTTTTGTGCAAACGAAATTATCGGTTTTAATGTAATTGTTGCATAGATTATATTTTGTCTTCTTGCATTTGCAGTTGTTGTGGCAGTTGCTACTAAACTATCTTGCATAGATAAATCCAAAGACCAACATTTTTTATCAATTTTGAATCTATACTCTTTAAGCTTACTAATTTCATTTACTAAATCATATTGTTCTTTATAGGCTAAAGTATAGTATTTTAAAACTTTAGTTCCTATATGAGCTGTGATTGCTTCATTTTCTAGACCATTTTTATATAAATTTGTAGTTGTATTTTTATCATACGAATAGGAATAATCTATATTTGTAAAATAATTATCTTTTGCAAAATTCAGTGATGATGCAGAGCTTATAATAATTTTTTCATCATGATTAAATAAAAATCTATTTGAAAATACCGTATAAGGAATATTGATGACAATTTCATTTTTTAAGTTTTCTAAAGTCGAACTTCCATTTTCATCAAAAATAATTTTTTGATTCATCTTGTGATTGATTAAAGAGGATAGGTTCTCTTTGTTAAATATAGATTGATTAAACGAAATATTAAGATTTTTAATTTCTGTAGTTGTTGGAAAAATACTAAGATTACTATCATTATTAGTAATCTTATAAATATCGCCATCTTGTTTGAGTGTTTTTGGAATTGAATATTTTAATCCAAAACTTATTGTATGAATTTTTTCATCGTATGATTTTAGTAGATCTGTTTCAAGAGAAAAACTATCTTTTGATGTTAAATATTTTCCATCTTTATAATAATCGTTTTGATTATTTGTATATTGAAGATTTTGCAGATTAAATGATTTATCATAAGAGAATAAAAGATAATTATTAAAAAGATTATGCGTAAATGTAAAAGGTAAAGAGATCTCTGATGATTTTACACCAAGCCCAATCTCTCTTGTTTGATTTTTGTATTTTAAGTCAAAAGAGTTTCTAAAATTATTTATGAAAATTGAATCAGAATATCTATGAAGATTGAGTGAAGGTCGTATCTGCATGGTTTTATTGTCATCATTTTCTTTTCCATTCGTATCATAACTTATATTGTTATATTCAATGATTTCACTATTTAGATGATATAGCTCTGTATCGTAATAATATTTTATTTTTGACTCTAGTATTTTATCTGCATAAAGAATCTGATTTTCACTATTATATTTTGTATTTAAATATTCAACATCATTCATATCTTGCAAATATAGATATAAACCATCACTACTATTTTCTTTTGAAAATAGTTTTGACCTATTGTATTTTATATTCCACCCATTATGAATTTTGTTTGCTAACTTTTCTTCTTTAAAATAGTCATTATTTTCATTAAATAAACCATAATCGATCTCTAGTTTAGAATATCTCGAATCCACATATCTTGCTATAAACTCATGTCCATTACCTCTACTTGTTCTTATTTGAGGAATATATTCAAAATCACAATCAAGTGTTGGGGCGTAATATATAGGTTGTGCATAGAGTAATCCATCTTTTTGTCCATAACCCAATTGCGGTCTTAATAATCCTGATCGTCTCTCTTTATTTGTAGAAAAGCCCATATAAGGCATTTTAACCAAAAGATACGACATTGCAAGTGATGGAAGTGGAGCGTATGGAATAGCAGGGATTAAAAAATACCAAGCGGGAATATCATTAAAATATAAAGTATTACTATAAGTATTGATCCATTTATCAGTTGAATTATAATCTCCACTTGAAAATCCGATACTCCAAGCTGGATTAATACAATCACAACTTGATAGTGTTGCATCTTTTATTTGATGAAGATCTTTTTGTTTATTTATTGATGTAGCATTTATCCAAACATTTGTTGATTTGTCAATAAGTAAAATTGGATTGGCACTATTTATTTCATTTTTCATATCAAGAAATGCATATTGGGTAAGAGTGACACTCTCTTTTTCTTTAGAGATATTCACATTGCCATAAAGATTCATAGTTGAGCTATTTTTATCATAGATAACTTTTTGAGCTGTTATAAAATAATGTGGAGAAAAAACTAAAATATCACCAGATGCTGTGATTATAGATCCATTTTGATCAATTTTATTTGCGATAATCTGCATAGTTTGTTCCTCTTTTGCATTGAGCAAAGAGGTAGTTATTTGCAATACAAATAACACCAAAAGGAACAAATTTCTTTTATCCATTGACAACCAATGTTTTTGCTATTTTATCATGAAGTGTTTGTTTACCTTCTGTATAAAAAGCAAGAAAAAATCCCAAATAAAATACTGATTCACTAACAATTCTTGAAGCTGATCTCATTAAAGATGTTACGAAATCAACAGAACCAAAATTATCTTCCCTAATAACTCTTATTTTTACAATAATTTTGCCAATTGTTGCGCCATAATACCAAATAAAAAAAGTTTGATAGATCAATTTTAAAAATAAAACTTGAACAAACGCACCATTCATTAAAAGAAGTACATTTGCAAAATCGGCATCAACTGCACTAATTTGATCCCAAAGCAAAACCATAGTAAGTAGACTAATTAAAATGTCATCTATAACAAAAGCTTGCATCCTTTTTCTTGGGCTTGCTAGCTCTAGCTTATCAATATCTATATTTTGATTATCTCGCATGTTTTTTATTTGCCTACATGTTTTAATGCTTGATAAGCAATATCAGTTCTACATTTTTTCCCCGCAAAGTGAACTTGACCGCATAGGGCGTATGCTCTATTTCTAGCAGTTTGGATATCATCACCAAATCCTACACATAATAACACTCTTCCACCAGTTGCAAAAAGTGTATCACCTTCTTTTGAAACCCCAGCATAAGAGATATGTGAATGTTCTTTTAAAGTCTCATCATGAATCTCATCAACTATAATTTCAGCAGGTTCACTATCACCATACGGATAATTTTTACTTGCCATTACAACAGCTACACCATACTGATTTTTGATTTTTATATCAAGCTTATCTAATTGTTTTGTAGCACCTTTGTAAAATAGTTCACTTACTGGAGTTTCTAAAAGTGGCATAAGAATTTCACACTCAGGATCACCAAATCTTACATTGTATTCCAATATGATAGGCTCCCCTTTTACAACCATTACACCTATAAAAAGAACACCTTCAAAAGGGCAACCTTCATTTTGCATCCCTTTTAATGTAGGTTTTACTACTCTCTCTTCTAGTTTTTTATAGATTTCATCATTTACAAGTGGTGTAGGAGCGTAAGCACCCATTCCACCAGTATTTGGACCCGTATCGCCATCACCTACTCTTTTGTGATCTTGAGCAGCAGGAAGTAATTTGAAGTTTTCACCATCACAAATTGCAAATACTGAAAGCTCATATCCATCAAGATACTCTTCAACCACAACCGTACTTCCAGCATTTCCAAAACTATTTCCACTCAGCATATCTTTTACAGTTTCTTTTGCTTCTTCTTTTGAAGTAGCAATAATTACACCTTTTCCAGCGCATAATCCATCGGCTTTGACAACAATTGGAAGATTTTGCATAGAATCTATAAAATTATAAGCCTCTTCATTGTTTGAAGTTTCAATAAATGCAGCTGTTGGAATATTGTATTTTTTTAGTATATTTTTCATATAAGCTTTTGAACCCTCTAATCTAGCAGCTCCTGCTGATGGTCCAAAGATAACTAAATCATTTGCTTTAAATATATCAACTACACCATCCACTAGTGGTCCCTCTGGACCTACAATTGTAAGGTCAATTTTATTTTGTTTTGCCCAAAGAGCCAGCTCTTTATAATCTTTAATATTAATATTTGTTCCAAGTTTGTCTGTTGCACCATTTCCAGGCATAAAATAGATTGTATGATTTTCTTTTTCTTTAGAGATGGCAAGTCCAATAGAGTATTCTCTTCCACCACTACCTAATATCAATATATTCATAAAAATTCCTTGTTATTTAAGTTCCCGAGTAGTCGTTGACCATTTGGTTGGCCCTAAAAGCCAGATCTCTACTTGCGTAAAGATTTTGGATAAGAGATGATATCGGGATTCTAATGCAAAACAAAAGATTCACTCCCATCAAAATCATTATCCATATAAAAAAGTTATCGGACCCTCATGTTATGGAAATCCCGATCTACTTAGGAGAGATTATTTTATCAAAAGAGAGGTATTTTTTTGCTGAAAAATTTTATTGTAGATTATTTCCATTCTAAAATAGTAGAATTGATTTTAGAGATATCGGAAATTTTTAATTCGTTGACAGACTTTAGAGAATGCTTTATAAATTTAATTTCTGCAACAGTAAAACCTTTTGGATCTTTATCACTCAATTTTAACTCATTATCTATAAGCTCAATTTTTTTTAATTTAGTATTTGAAAGTCTTGCATAATATATAATCGCATAAGTTCCATCATCTAACTTTTCTAATGTTATATAAATATTGTGTTCATTTGCCGTTTCTAATGGAAGTTCAGACCTATCATATGATTGAATCAAATTTATAAATTCAAATTTATCCATATAACCAATATATACTTTTGAATAGATATCCATATAAAGTGATACCGCTTTTGATTTAAAGAAATTTTGATTGATATTTTTTTGATTATGACTTGCAAAAATTGATTTTTTCAGTATCCATCCTAATGTATCAAAATATTTAAAAAATTCAACATGAATATCTTTTGCTTCTATTAATTTTTCGTTTTCAAATCTAACAAAAGGTGCTTTTTCATATTTTTTTCCTAATACAAGTTTATCCAAAATTGGTTCAGCATTTAAATTATCAGTAATCCATACAGTACAATTATCTGGAAACTTATTTAGACCATTTGCACCATCACTTAGAATAATAAGTGCTTTAACATCAAGTTTTGGAAAAAGTAATTTTAGTAGTGCAGTTTTTTTTCGAAGTCTTTTTCGCAACCCTATTGTAGATTGGACAATAGTACTTTCTACATAATAAACACTATCATTCGTAAAAAACATCGCGTCATATTCGCTTACATCTTTATAGCCTGCTTTATATACGATTTGCTGGCTTTTGTCCATTAAAAGACCAAATTTTTGGTTTTCTTGATTTGAATGATTTTGATGTGGACCTTTTAATACAAAGGAAGTTATTTGCTCCTCTTCTAGGGCATATCTTAAAAGAAGTTCATAAACAATATTCTCATACAGTTCACCTTTGAAACCATTATATGCACTCACATATTGTTGAGATTCTCTATCTACATTATTTTTAATAAGCGATAAGAGATGTCTTGTATGATATTCATAATGCATTAAATTATCACCAAGCGATGATATATCTAATGACTTGATTTGCTTACTTATTTCTAAAGATTTCATAGATACTTTTTTATTTATTATTCCCATTCAATAGTTGCAGGTGGTTTTGAACTAATATCATACACTACCCTATTGATTCCATCAACTTCATTGATAATTCTTCTACTCATTACTTCTAAAATATCATGTGGAATATGTGCAAATGTAGCAGTCATGCCATCAATTGCATTGACTATTCTAATACAAGCAGTATTATCATAAGTTCTATTATCACCCATAACACCAACAGATTTTACATTTAGAAGTACAGTAAATGCTTGCCAAGTTTTATCATACCAACCACTCGCTCTAAGTTCTTCAAGCATAATCGTATCAGCTTTTCTTAAAATCGTTAGATCAGCTTCATTTACTTCACCCATTATTCTAATAGCTAAACCTGGTCCAGGAAATGGATGTCTTCCAATCATGTAAGCAGGAAGCCCAAGCTCAAGTCCAAGCGCTCTTACTTCATCTTTGAAGATTTCTCTAAGTGGCTCAATAAGTTCAAACTTCATCCAATCAGGAAGTCCACCAACATTATGATGTGATTTAATTGTTTTACTTGGACCCTTAACTGAAACAGATTCAATTACATCTGTGTAGAGTGTTCCTTGAGCTAAAAACTCAATTCCATCATGTTTTTTCGCTTCTTTATCAAACACTTCGATAAAAGTCTCACCAATGATCTTTCTTTTTGTTTCAGGATCAGTTACACCAGCCAATTTTCCTAAAAAATCTTGACTTGCATCAACAGTGATAAGATTTACACCTCTTGAAGCAAACATATTTTGAACATCTTGCACTTCATTTGCTCTTAAAAGTCCATTGTTTACAAAAACTGGAATGAGTTTATCCCCAATAGCTTCAGCCAGCAATGCAGCAACAACAGAGCTATCAACTCCACCACTTACGCCACAAAGAACTTTTTTATCGCCAACTTTATCTTTGATTTTTTGAATTTGTTCTTTTGCAAAATTACCCATATTCCATGTTGATTCACATCCACAAATATGTTTTGCGAAATTTTTAAGAAGCGTTGCACCCTCTACACTATGGACAACTTCTGGGTGAAATTGAAACGCATAAATATTTCTATTTTCATCTGCAATCGCCGCAAACGGTGAATTTTCACTTGTACCGATTACTTTGAAATCTGTAGGTAAAGTTTCCACTCTATCTCCATGGCTCATCCATACGATTTCATTATTTGTAATATTTTTAAATATTGGACAACTCTCATCTACTACTTTTAGTCTTGCTTTTCCATATTCATGATGATCTGCTGGAACTACACTACCACCAAGATAATGAGCAATCGTTTGCATTCCATAACAAATACCCAAAATTGGTAAACCTAATTCAAAAATTTTTGCATCTACTTTATAGGCATCTTCAGCATACACAGATGCTGGTCCACCACTTAAAATAATCCCTTGAGGAGATCTAGCTGTGATATCTTCAATCTTTTCATTGTATGGTACTATCTCTGCATAAACTCCATTTTCTCTAAGTCGTCTAGCAATAAGTTGTGTATATTGACTTCCAAAATCCAAAACTAAAATCGGTACATTTTTCATATATTTCCTTGATATTTATTTTTAAATAGAAATTTTATAAAACTATAAAATCTCTAGTTAGAAATAAAAAAGAGGAAAAATTATATCTTCCTCTTTTGTGAATTATCCTACGTGATAAAAACCTAAAATTTCATATTGCACATACCAAATAGCGACAGATACAACATACCCAACAAATACTGTCCAAGCAAGTTTCATATGACTTGAGAATGTATAGATACCGTGTAATTTACCCATAACTCCAACACCAGCTGCTGATCCAAAAGAGATTAAACTTCCACCAACACCCGCAGTCATAGTAACAAGCATCCATTGATCAAGTCCCATTTCAGGGTTTGCTTTTAAGATTGCACTCATAACAGGTACATTATCAACTACAGCAGATAAGAATCCAACACCAATATTTGACCAAGTTGGACCTAAAACATTTGGATCATATACAACAGCAGCAAGAGCTAACCATCCAACAAAATATAAAACACCAACAGCAGCTAAGATACCAAAGAAAAACATTAAAGTATTGTTTTCAATTTTTGCCATCGAATGAAATACATCA
>CALMBI010000045.1 GCA_937860115.1 uncultured Arcobacter sp.
ATGGGGAAGATGTTGAACTTATTATTGGTGATAACAATAAAATAAGAGAATTTACACTCTTTAATCCAGGAACAATCGGCGGAGGAAGTAAAACTATCATTGGATCAAACAATCTTTTTATGGGTTACACTCACGTAGCACACGATTGTATCATTGGAAACAACTGTATATTTGCAAACTGCGCAACAATGGCTGGACATGTCGAAGTTGATGATTTTGCTGTTGTTGGTGGACTTTCAGCAGTACATCAATTTTGTAAAATTGGGCATTCAGCTATGCTAGGAGGAGGATCTATTGTTGTTCAAGATATCCCACCATTTTGTGTTACAGAAGGTAATCGTGCAACTCTTCGAGGACTTAATGTAAATGGGCTTAGAAGAAGAATGGAAAATAGAAGTGATATTGATGCTATAAAAAGAGCATACAAAAAACTCTTTGATTCTAATCTAGCTATGCAAGATGTTGCTAAAGAGTTACTTGAAACAAGTGACAACGAATATGTATTGATGCTTGCAAAATTTGTAAGTGAAACAAAAAGAGGAATTCCATCAACTGCAAGGAAAAAAACGGATGAATAAAAAATTACCAGTATGTGATTTTTGTGGGGTTGTTGATAGTGACAAAAACCCAGTGATCTCTGGAGACAAAGCAAATATTTGTAAAATGTGTGCAAAAAGTGCATATGATATTATTTGTGAACATGAAGGGGAAAGTGAAAAAGTAGATAAACTTCCAACACAAGTAATAGAGCAAAATCCAAATGCACTTTTAAAACCTAAAGAGCTTAAGTTGATTTTAGATGAATATGTTATTGGGCAAGATAGAGCTAAAAAAGTATTGAGTGTTGCTGTTTACAATCATTATAAAAGAGTATTTAGTTCACAACAGAGTGAAGACCTTACAGAACTTTCAAAATCAAATGTATTACTTATAGGACCTACTGGAAGTGGAAAAACATTATTAGCTCAAACCATTGCAAAATATCTTGATGTTCCACTTGCTATTGCTGATGCTACAAGTTTAACTGAAGCTGGATATGTTGGAGATGATGTTGAAAATGTTGTCACAAGACTCATTCAAGCAGCTGATGGTGATATCAAAAAAGCAGAACAAGGGATCATTTTTATTGATGAGATAGATAAAATTGCTCGGATGAGTGAAAATAGAAGTATCACGAGAGATGTAAGTGGCGAGGGTGTACAACAAGCGCTTCTTAAAATCATAGAAGGAAGTGTAGTAAATGTTCCACCAAAAGGAGGAAGAAAACATCCAGGTGCTGAAGCAGTACAACTTGATACTACAAATGTACTTTTTATATGTGGTGGAGCTTTTGATGGGCTTGTTGATATCATTGGGAAAAAACAAGGTGGAAACAAACTTGGGTTTAATCAAGAGAAAAAAACGAAAAAAGAAAGAGAAGCTATTTTAGAGATGGTTGAAGCTGATGATTTAGTGAAATATGGGCTTATTCCAGAACTTATTGGAAGACTTCATATGATCGCTACTTTAAACGAGATTGATGAAGAAACAATGATTCATATTTTAACAGAGCCAAAAAATGCACTAACGAAACAGTATAAAAAACTTTTTACTATGGATAACGTAACCCTTGAATTTGACAAAGATTCACTTGTAGAGATCGCACAAAAAGCGATTAAAAGAAAAACTGGTGCAAGGGGACTTAGATCGATCATGGAAGATATCATGCTTGACATTATGTATGAATTGCCAGAGTATAGCAACCAAACTGTGACTATCACTAAAGATATAGTGAATAAAACAGAAAAACCAAAAATAGCATAATTTTAAAAAAGGAAAAACAATGATATTTGATAAATTCGTCGGAATGTTTTCAAATGATCTTGCGATAGATTTGGGTACAGCTAATACTCTTATCTCTGCAAAAGGTCAAGGGATCATTATAAATGAGCCATCAGTTGTCGCGGTGCAACACGATAGATTTGGTAGAGATAAGATTTTAGCTGTTGGACTAGAAGCTAAAATGATGATAGGGAAAACTCCTATGAACATTCAAGCTGTAAGGCCTATGAAAGATGGTGTTATTGCAGATTTTGAGATGACTGAACGAATGATAAGATATTTTATTGAAAAAGCACACAATAGAAAATCGTTTGTAAGACCTAGAATCATCATCTGTATTCCACATGGGATTACTCAAGTTGAGCGAAAAGCTGTTCGAGAATCAGCTCTTAGTGCAGGCGCTAGAGAGGTGTTTTTAGTAGAAGAGCCTATGGCAGCTGCAATTGGTGCAGGGATCCCAGTAGCTAGTCCGAATGGTCATATTGTTGTTGATATTGGTGGGGGAACTACTGAGATTGGTGTAACTTCTCTTGGTGGACTTGTAATTAGTAAGTCTATAAAAGTTGCTGGAGATAGATTTGATAAATCTATTATCGATTATGTAAGACAAAATTTCAATCTTTACATCGGTGAAAGAACTGCTGAAGATGTAAAATTCCAAATCGGGACAGCAATCAAACTAGATGAAGAGCTTACTATTAAAGTAAAAGGAAGAGATAATTCTGGATTACTCTCTACTATTGAACTTACAAGTGAAGGTGTAAGACAAGCGATGAAAGAACCTCTAAAAGATATCGCTTTAGCAATACGACAAGTATTAGAAGATATGCCACCTGATCTTGCTGGAGATATCGTGGACAATGGTATTGTACTAACAGGTGGAGGAGCTCTTATTAGAGGACTTGATGTGTATCTTTCGCATGATGTAAAACTTCCTGTAAGAGTTGCAGAGGAGCCACTTTTAGCAGTAGCTCATGGTACAAGTAAAGTATTAGATGAGGAAAAACTTCTTAAACTAATCTCAAATGAATAAAACAATTGCATTTGTAGGGCTAATGATCTTAGTCCTACTTGGATATATTTTCAATTTTGACAAAGTTATGTCAAGTATATTTATAAATTCTACTACCGATCTTCGAGGTGGGTATTCAAACTCTATCACAATTTTAAAAGATAATTTCAACTCTTATTTCAACCAAGTAGAAACACTTCAAAATCTAAACTCACTTCATAATAAAAACGCAAATTATAAAGTTTTATATGAAAAAGCTCAAAATGAGCTCAATGAACTTAAACGTGATATGCAAATTATGGATGGTAATTTTAGTCATGATACTTTATATACAAAAGCGGTCAGTTATCTTAATCTTAACGATTTTTCAAAAATCATTTTAGATAAGAAGCTTCCAGCAACTAAACTTTATCCACTTATCACACCCCAAGGTTTTAGTGCAGGGATCGTAAGAGTTTATAACAATATCTCAATTGGTTACCTCAATACAAATCCAAAATCAAACTATGCAGTTTTTATAGGGGATACTAATTCACCTGGAATAACATCTGGTGCAGATGAGAATGGATACATTATCATTCAACATATTCCAAAATGGTATCAAATAAAAGTGAATGATGAAGTTGTTACAAGTGGTATGGATGAAATCTTTCCCTATGGGATTAAAGTTGGAAGAGTTGTTGGCTTTAAAGATCAACTTTATACTAAAACGGCTATTGTAAAACCGTATGCTTTTGTGACTTCAAAAAGATATTTTTACATAATTACTCAAACAAATACAAAATAGTTTTATCTAGAATTTGATAAGATGTAACCACAATTAAAAGGAACGACATGATAAAAAAACTTCTACTCTCTTTTGCACTATTTGCAACACTTTCACAAGCTTCACAAATAGCAGTGTTAGAAACAACAAGCGGGACAATTGAACTTGAACTTAGGGATGATTTAGCACCAAAAACAGTTGAAAACTTTGTAAAACTGATCAATAAAGGGTATTATGATGGGATCATTTTTCATAGAGTTATTAAAAGATTTATGATTCAAAGTGGAGATCCAACAGGAACAGGTTCTGGTGGTGATTCTATTTGGGGAAAAGATTTTGAAGATGAACTTCATCCAAAGGCTATGTTTAATAAAGTTGGTGTATTAGCAATGGCAAATAGAGGCCCAAATACGAATGGAAGTCAATTTTTTATCACTACAACTGAAACTCCATGGCTCAATGGTAAACATACAATCTTTGGTTATGTAAAAGATAAAGCTAGTTATACAGTGGTTCAAAAAATTGAAAATGTAGAGACTACATATGGTGATAGACCAAAATCTGCACAAAAAATCATTAAAGCATATATAAAAAAATAAAAATGTTACAAGCACTTTTTGGTAAATTTATTGTCACTCCTGAACTTTTTATAAAAGAGCTTTTTAAAAAAGTAATTGATGAAGATTCACTCCAAAAAATGCTTGATACAAATAAATTTTCAATCAATCACCAAGATGAGAATGGTGAAAGTTTTTTGCATCTTTGTATCCACCATAGCAAATTTAAATCTGCTCGTTGGCTTATCGAAAAAGGAAAAATCAATGTAACTCTCAAAGATAAACTTGATCAAGAGCCAATAGAGATAGCAATCAAAAAAAACAACCATCTTATAGTTGAGCTTATCTTAAAAGCAAAACAAATCGATATTAACCGAGTAGATAATGAAGGTAGATCGATGCTTCAAAATGCTGTTCTCTCAGGTCATACTGAAATAGCAAATCAACTTATCACTAATATGATCGATGTTAATATCACAGATCGCAAAGGTCGAAATGCTATGTTTGATGCAATCTCTTATGGGGATGAAAGTATCATCAATAAACTATTAGATACAAATATAGATCTGAATCAAAGAGATAAAGATGGACAAACTATTTTACACAAAAAAGAGGCCCTTATCAACGATGATCTAGCAATTAAACTAATAGAAAAAGGAGCAAACCCAACAATCTGTGACAATGAAGGGAAAAATCTTCTTTTTCATATTGCAACACGAGGAATCGAGGGTGGAAGATTACTTGATGTAGCTATAGATCATGGATGTAATATTAATGCAAAAGTGCGTAATAATAATAGTATTTTGATGGAAACTATGCTTGCTTTTTATAAACTTCCAGCTCATGAAAAAAACAGAAGAGATTCGCTTTTAAAAATGGCAGAAAATCTTATCGTAAAAGGGATCGATGTTAATGCTATCAATAATGATGGTGAAACTGGACTCTTTGAAGCGATTAGAAATAACGATTACAATGTAT
>CALMBI010000046.1 GCA_937860115.1 uncultured Arcobacter sp.
AAAGAGGAGATCTCTCTCTTTTTGATTAGTGATATCTTGAGAGATCCCTAAAAGATACACTGGTTTACCATATTCATTTTTAATGATTACTTTTTTTGCGTTGATGATACGTTTTCCATATGGGCTTTCAAGAATCTCTTCAACTTCAAACAACTCATCTTTAGCTATCACTTCACGATCTTTAGCTTCTAATTGATCTGCTAACTCCTTAGGAAAAAAATCATGATCATTTTTTCCAAGTGCTTTTTCTCTAGAAACTCCCAAAAATTGCTCACACGCATGATTAAAATGGATAAAATTGAGATTTTTTACATCTTTTACATAGATCATCGCAGGGATATTATCAATAACACTGATAAGTTCTGCTGTTTGTTCTTTTACTTTTTCTTCTAAAGTATTTTTATAGTGATCAAGTTTGGCATAAAGTATTTTCTCTTTTTGTCGTACATTTTTAGAATACAAAGCAATTAAAATCAATAAAGTAATGATCCCATACAAAATATATTCGATATCGATTCCATTATGAATCTCTTTGATATTGATCCATTTATTGTGGATTGTGTGAACGTAGTCACTGTCCATTTTTGCTAAAGCTTTATTGATTATCTCTATAAGCATTGGATTATTTTTATTTGCTATTATTTGAAGATTGTGGTTTTGGGGTGCTATTGCATTGATCTTTAGATCGTCAAATTGATAAAGATTAAGATGATAAGTAAGGACAGGGACAATATCAGCTACACCATCCACTTCACCTTTTGAGACAAGATCGATCGCTTCTAGTGTACTATTTGAGAGTTTAAATTTAATCTGAGGGTATTGTTTGACAAAAAGCTCATATTGTGGAAATGTTTTACTTATAGCGATTGTTTTTCCAAAAAATTCGTGCATAGATACTTTAAAATTTTGATTATTTTTTGTTGCGATCGCTATAGAAAATGAATGATAATTTGACGAAGCAATTGCAAAATCTTTTTGATCATTGCTAAGGCTTAGTGATATTGCTACACCATAAGGATCATTTTTAAGTTTTTCATTGAGCTCATTTGCATTTTCTACATGGATAAAGTTATATTGAATTCCTGTT
>CALMBI010000047.1 GCA_937860115.1 uncultured Arcobacter sp.
GAAGATATCCAAGATATAATAGAAAAAACTCTTTTTAATTTTGGATATTTTGATGTTGCAAAGTCCTTTATAACATATCGTTTTTTACATAAAATGCAAAGAGAGCAAATTTTAGGACTTGGACAAGATACTACTTTTATCAACTCAACTGCAAGTGTTGAGGAGTATATCAAAAAAAGTGACTGGCGGATCAAAGCAAATGCAAACACAGGCTATTCAAATTCTGGACTTGTCAATAATCTTGCTGGAAAAGTTATTGCAAACTATTGGCTTGATACAGTTTATACAAAAGAGGAAGGGAGTGCCCATAGAAATGGGGATATTCATATTCATGATTTGGATTGTTTAACTGGATATTGTGCAGGATGGAGTTTACGACAACTTTTAAATGAGGGGTTTAATGGAGTTCGTGGAAGAGTTGAGAGCGATGCACCAAAACATTTTCGAGAAGCTTTAGGGCAAATGGCAAACTTTTTGGGAATACTTCAAAGTGAATGGGCTGGAGCTCAAGCTTTTAGTTCGTTTGATACTTACCTTGCACCTTATGTTTTTGCTGATGATTTGAGTTTTGGTGAAATAAAAAAAGCGATAAGAAGTTTTATTTATAATCTCAATGTCCCTTCAAGGTGGGGACAATCTCCTTTTACAAATATTACGATAGATTGGACAGTGCCAGATGATTTGAAAAATCAAATCCCTACGAGATATGATATCCATCTTTTTAAAGATAATAACTCTTTTGATTTAGTGCAAAAAGTACACCAAAGAGGAGTTTTAAGTCTTGAAGAGTTAACTTACAAAGATTTTAAGCCTGAGATGGATTTGATAAATAAAGCTTACTATGAGATTATGACCGAAGGGGATAAAACAGGGCAACCATTTACTTTTCCAATTCCAACAGTTAATATCACTGAAGATTTTGATTGGGATGGGGAAAATGTTGAAGTATTGCTTGAAAATAGTGCCAAAATAGGAAGTTCTTATTTTCAAAATTTTATAGGAAGCCAGTATAAACTTGATAGTGATGGAAACAAAGTAGAAAATCTTGAAGCTTATAAACCAAATGCAGTGCGAAGTATGTGTTGTAGATTGCAACTTGATTTAAGAGAACTGCTTAAAAGAGGCAATGGTCTTTTTGGTTCAGCAGAGATGACAGGAAGTATCGGTGTAGTGACTCTTAATATGGCGAGACTTGGGTATTTGTACAAAAATAACAAACCACAATTATTCCAAAGAATAGAGGAGCTTTTAAATCTCTCTTATGAAACTTTGGAGAAAAAAAGAGTTGTCATCAATAAACTTTTTTTAGATGGACTCTATCCATACACAAAAAGATATCTTAAAGGATTTAATAATCATTTTTCAACTATCGGAGTAAATGGAATCAATGAGATGATAAGAAATTTTACAGATGACAGAGATGACATTACAACTTCTTTTGGAGAGGAACTTGGACTTGAAGTTTTAGATTTTATTCGAAATAAAATTAAAATATTTCAAGAAACAAGTGGGAATCTTTATAATCTTGAAGCAACTCCAGCAGAAGGGACAACATACAGATTTGCCAAAGAGGATAAAAAAAGATATCCAGATATTTTACAAGCAGGTGAGGGTGAAAATATCTACTATACAAACTCTTCTCAACTTCCAGTTGATTTTACAAATGACCCATTTGAAGCTCTTTTAAAACAAGATAAATTTCAAACTAAATACACAGGAGGTACTGTTTTGCATCTATATATGAATGAAAAACTAAAAACTACAGCATCTACAAAAGAGTTTTTAAAAACTGTTTTGGAAAATTTTAGATTACCTTATATCACTTTGACACCGCTTTTTTCGGTGTGTCCAAAGCATGGATATTTGAGTGGTGAACACGAATATTGTCCAAAATGTGATGAAGAGATTTTGGAAAATAATAGAAAATAAATAGAAAGGAAACCTATGAAACACAATGAAATTTTAGAAAAATTGAGTGATAAAAGAACAAAATGTACCGTATATACAAGGGTTATGGGATACCATCGACCAGTAGAGAGTTTCAATATCGGTAAAAAAGCAGAACACAAACAAAGGATCTATTTTGTGGAAAAAGCAAAAACTTTTTGAAAATCTTACCCCTTTTACTCTTCTTGATTTTGAAAATACTCCATCGGCTATTTTATGGTTTTATGGATGCAATATGCGGTGTGGATATTGTTACAATCCTGAAATTGTGTTTGGCAGTGGTGAATATTCTTTTAATGATTTTTTAGGATTTTTTGAATTACGAATCAACCTTCTTAAAGGAATTGTATTGTGTGGAGGGGAACCAACCTTGCACAAAGAGATAGAAAATATCAGTCGAGAACTCAAAAAAATGGGATATAAAATCAAACTAGATACCAATGGAACAAAACCAGAGATTATCAAGGTTTTGCTAGAACAAAAATTGGTTGATTTTATAGCACTTGATTTTAAAGCTCCAAAAGAGAAGTTTACACAGGTGACAAAATCCTCTTTCAAGGAATATGAACATTTCGAAAAAACGCTCCAATTTCTTATAAAAAGTGGGTTCCCTTTTGA
>CALMBI010000048.1 GCA_937860115.1 uncultured Arcobacter sp.
AGAGGTGTATAAGATTGAAAGAAAAATTGTAACAACATCTAAACAATATCCAACTATCATAAAGGCAAGTGAAGAAGTTGATGTGATCGCTAGAGTAAAGGGGACTCTTGAAAAGAAATATTTTAAAGAGGGGAATTTTGTACAAAAAGGTGCACTTCTTTATACAATAGAATCAGATCGTTATCAAACAACTTTAAATATAGCAAAAGCACAAACAGAAAAAGCAAAAGTAAACCTCAAAAAAACTACAAAAGATCTTGAACGAGGAAAAGCACTTTTAGAAACAAAATCAATCAGTGAACAAAATTATGATAATCTTGAATATCTCTATGAAAATGCTTTAGTGGAACTTTCAAGTGCACAATCAAACCAAAAAAATGCACAAATAGAGTATGACTATACTCAAATTCATGCTCCAATAAGTGGAACTATAGGGATGAAAAAGTTTGATGTTGGAGAATTTGTTGGAAGCAATGAAGTTAATTCAAATCTTATCACTATTACAAACACAGGGTTAGTATATGCAGAGTTTTCACTACCAAAAGAGGATGTAATAGCATATATGAATCAAATCAAAAGCGGAAAAATTAAAATCTCTTTAGTAAGTAGTGACACAACATACCAAAATGGAAAAATAGATTTTGTTTCACCAAAAATAGATCCTACAACAGATACTTTACTGTTACGAGCTAGTTTTACAAATAATTCCTCAAAAATTATTGCTGGTGAATTTTCTAAAATAGAATTATCAAATATTAATCTGGGTGATGTGACTATTGTTCCTGAAAATGCAATTTTAAAAAATCCAAAAGGTACTTTTGTGATGGTGGCAGTTGATGGGATAGCTCAAATGAGACCTGTTGAGCTTGGTATGTTAGTAAAAGATGGTGTAGTAATAAATAGTGGCTTAAAAGTAGGTGATCAAGTGATTGCAAGTAATATTGCTAAACTAAGACCAGATGCAAAAGTGATGATTTTGCCAAATACACCAAATAGTACAAATATGAAAGAAGCAAAATAAAATGTTTTCATCATTTTTTATTAAACGACCTGTTTTT
>CALMBI010000049.1 GCA_937860115.1 uncultured Arcobacter sp.
TCTTTTATCCTCATATGGTTATCCAATAAGGTATTCAAAAAGTGTTCCTTGTGATACAAAGAATCAAATGTGAGGATGAGTTAGTTTATAAAATTTGTTTGTATTATAAATACACATCTTTACGATGAGTAATTTTAGAGATAAGCATTAAATTATTCTCTTGATAAAAGACAACTCTATAATCCCCAATTCGTAACCGATAAGCCCCATCAAAAGGGGTTTTAAGCTTTTTGATTTTGGTTAAAACTGGGTTTTGTGCGAACTCTTCAATCCCATCAAGCAAAGACGAAGCGATTGATTTGTCAAGTTTTCCCAGTTGTCTAACTGCTTTTGGGTCATACTCTATATCATAAGCCAAAAGATGCTCTTACATTTTGATGTGAGATAGTTTCCAAATTGCCCATTTTATAGTCATGCACTGTTTTCGTAACTGCTTGCACATCAAAATAATCCTGCAATGCTTCTCTAATAACTTGAGTTTTTTTCTTTCCAGTTTCTGTCGCAATGACACACAATTCATCAATCAAATTTTCTTCTAAAGTAATAGTTACTTTTTTTGTCATAGTAAGCTCTCCATATTTTTACCGTATTTTACCATACTTTTTCGAGTTATGACGGTCATCAAAGTTAAAAATTTTATTTTTTTGATTATTTTAAGGTATTGTAACTTTTCATATTTTAGATTTTCATTTTCAGTTGTCCGATTTCTTCGGACACTTCATTCCCCTTCTTTTTACAGCTTTGTTTTTAAGAAAATATAACAATCTGACATACTTTTTGGATCTCTCATTTTTTTTCGTTACAATACTTCAATGAATACAACACCACAACAACAAGCGATTTTAGAAGCTGTACAAAATCATAGAAATATCAAAATCAATGCATTTGCAGGGACAGGAAAAACCACCACCCTCAAGCTCATAGCTCAAACTTATAAAACAAAAAAAATACTCTATCTTGCTTTTAATAGTGCTATTAAAAACGAAGCAACAGGATTGTTTCCATCTAATACAAGTGTCAAAACAACCCACGGATTAGCCTTCACTGCTATCAAAAAACATACCAATCTTACTCTTGACACACTTGTAAATTATAGGGCAATTGATATATCAAAAGAATTTGAGATCTCATACGATCAAGCGATTGGGACACTCAAAATATTTGAAAACTTTTGCAACAATACAAAAAATGAGATAGCTAAAGATGATATTGAACACAAAAGTGCTAAAAGAATGTTTGATTATATGCTTATTGGGAAGATGCAGCCAACACACGGATTTTACTTGAAGTACTATTATCTTCTCCTTGCCTCTAGACAGATTTCCCAATTTGACTACGATATCATTATGCTTGATGAGGCACAAGATACAAATGAGGTGACTTTGGGTATTTTTGAAGCTTTGAGTGGAAAGACCAAGATATTTGTAGGGGATAAGCATCAGCAGATCTACTCTTTTCGGGGGAGTAAAAACGCCCTTGATAAGATCAAGTGTGATATCACTCTCTATTTGAGTGTGAGTTTTCGATTCAATAATGCCATAGCACACTACGCAAACAGATTACTAAGAGAATTCAAAAATGAAACAGTAGCGATCGAGACGATTAAAGAGAGCGACACCACGATCACGACTAATGGCTACATCTCTCGAACAAATGCTCAGCTTATCGCTACTATTTCAAATCGGATCAATGAGAGAAAACCATTTGTGACCGTGCGAGACCCAAAAGAGATATTTAATCTCACTATCGAGGTCTATTATTTTCTTAATAATGAAAAACAAAATATTGTACGCAATCGATTTTTAAAAGATTTTGGTAGCGAAGAGGAGCTTGCAGAATATGCCAAAGAGGTGGAAGATTATGAACTCAAATCAGCTCTCAAGGTAGCAAAAGAGTACAACGAAAAGATATTTGGATTTCAAGAGATAGCGATAAAATTCTATGAAGCATGGAAAAATAGAGCAAATAATGGCTTTGCGGAACGAACCCCTGAGATACTTTTTCTCACTACCACACATACGGCTAAGGGATTGGAGTGGGATAGTGTGACTGTGGCAGATGATTTTGCTGATTTTGCTGATCTACTTGTCGATTTTGGTTGTGATACACTTCAAAAATTCACAAAAGAGCAGCATTTTTTACCAAATCAAGAGCTTTTTGATGAATTTAATCTCTTCTATGTGGCGATCACACGTGCAAAAAAAACACTCATCAAAGAGAGTGAAAATTTCCATTATCTAATGTCAACCAAGCTTGATACTCTCATCAATGAGCGGATCAAAGACTCAAAAACAAACATAGAGACAATCAAATCAGTCAAAAAAGTAAAAGCAACAAAAGTGAGCCAAGAAGAGAAGCAGAACAAACATAGCAAATTAGTCAAAACAGATGGAACGATCGCCAAAATTTGAATTATTTTTTTATTGTTTGTGTTTTTGTATCGATTCCAAATATTAACATTAGGAACAAGTGAAAACTACAAGATTAACACTTTGAATCAATCCGTTCATTACATTAAAGAGATTTTAAAAAGTTTTCTAAATCGGTTTTTACATACTCCAACTTAAGCGTTTTAATAAATTTTTCCTCTTTTTTAGAAAGTTCCTCTTTCCCATCTACTACATATCCACCAGCTAAATCCAAAGTTATCTCATTTGCGACCATTCGGTAAGTATCACGACTAAAATCAACTCCTAAGAACAGATACAATTTATCTTTTTTGTACTCTTTTAAAAATGGTGGCAATCCATACCCACCCATCGCTTCAGTAAGCCAATCAACAAAATCAGCATCACTCACGATAAAATCTTTATTTGGTATCATACATCCCATTGGTTTGAAAATAATAGGCAAACT
>CALMBI010000050.1 GCA_937860115.1 uncultured Arcobacter sp.
GTACAAACTGATAAGATAGCTAAAGTAATACTCAATAATGCAAACGAAAAAGAGTTTAATGGAAAAGATACCCTAAGAGGAGAAACGGTACAAACGAAACAATTTAGTGCTCCAAAATCTCAACCAATTAAAAAAACTGAATCACCAAAATTACAAGCGATAAAAGAGACTCCTAAAACAGCACCAAAAGAACCAATGAAAATACAAGATACTAACCCAATAAAACCTATCGTAGCTTCCAATGAAGATGACGATGAATGGGCAAGTTTTTAGTAGGAACTCTCATAAAAAAAGCAGGCTCTCACCTGCTTTTTTGTCACTCTTAAAATGTAAGCTTTAGAAAAATTTTCCCTAATTATTTCGTGAAATGATAGATTGATCTAAAATCTAAAGCTTTATTGTAAAACAAGCACCAATAAACTCTTCACCATCTAAAGTACTAGCAACATTGTGTGCACTTAATTCTCCATTCACTTTTTCAATAATATTTTTAGACATATCTAGCCCGATCCCTGTGCCTTTATGATCATCTTTTGTTGTAAAGTAAGGATCAAATATTTTATCTATTATATTTTCAGGGATACCACCTGCATAATCTGTTATCGTAATGACAATTTTGTCATTCTCTAGTTTAGTTTTAATAAATACAGTTCTTATGTGTGGATTTTTTTCTTCAATCATATCTCTTGCATTATTCAGTATATTGATTATCACTTGATTGAGTTCATTTGGATACCCATTTGTTAGTAATCTATCATGAAGATCCAAATCAATCTTGATGTTGTGGTTCTCATAGATTTTCCCAACCAATTTTAGAACATCTTTGATACACTCATTTACATCATATTCTACCTCTTTTTGAGGTTTAAAGAAGTTTCTAAAATCATCCATAGTTGTTGACATATTTTCAATTTGTTTTTTTACATCATTTGTTTTTTCTAAAATAAAATTTGTATCTAGATCCCCAAGTGTCGCTTGAAGTTCTATAGAACTATTTGCCATTGAGATCCCATTTAAAGGTTGTTTCCATTGATGAATAATAGCAGCCATCATATCACCCATCGCAGCACTTCTACTTTGGATAGTTAATTGTTTCTCTTTATTGAGATTTTTTTGGACTTCTTCTTTTACTTTGATATCAAGTATTTCATTAGCACTTAATAATTCATTTTCTCTTTTGACTAAGAAAATTGCATAGACTAATACTAAAAGT
>CALMBI010000051.1 GCA_937860115.1 uncultured Arcobacter sp.
AAACTCTCAAAAAAAGGGGATCTTTATCTTCCTGGATCTGATAGTTATATTAAAGAGTATACGAAAGATGGTTTTTTTGGAAAACAAGCAAATGTAGGATTTAATCAAGCTGCCATTTTTGTAAAAAAAGGAAATCCTAAAAAAATCACATCACTTGACAGTTTGATAGATGACAATATTGGTGCGGTTTTAGCAAATCATGAGAGTGGAAGTATCGGAAAAATGACAAAAAAAATACTTACTGCATATAAGGGGGATTCTTTTTACAATAAAGCATTTGATATGGCTTTAGAGATTGGAACAGATTCAAGAAGCTTAGATGCAAGTATCAAAAAACCAGAAGTAGATATGATTGTAAACTGGATCGCTGCAGGTGTTTCACCTGAAATGAAAAAATATATCACAATTATCCCAATTAGTGAAAAATATGCTCCAAAAAAATCTTTAGTGATCACTGCATTAAATTTCTCTTCGCAAAAAAAATTAGCTAATGACTTTGTTGATTTTGCTGCATCTAGTAGAGGTCAAGAGATTATGAAAGAATATGGATTTAGATAGGTCATCGTTTTAATGGGTAATATAAAAACTTCAACCAAATTACATTTCCTTATTGGTTTATTTGTATTTGGTTTTATTTCGTTATTTACAGTTAATCAAGTGTTTACAAACTTGATAGATGAACTGAATGAAAAAACGAAAAATTATGAAAAAAAGATCAAAATAGCTGAATTTGTTTCTGAAGATATTCAAGGATTAAAGGCTTTATTTTTTGAACTTTCTATGGCAACCACAAATAAAAGATCAAGAAAAATTGTTATAGATAAAATTGAGATTTTGATACAAAATCTCAATGATTCACTTGTTGTTCTTGAAAAAGGCGGAGTACTTAAGCGAAAGATTGAGCTCAATATTACAGGTAAAAATAAAATTATTTCAGAGGTGACTTATGATCCAAAACTAAGTGGACAAACCATCTCTTTGGAAGTAATTGATATTAAACCTAAATTGATTGAACTATCTGGAATGATAGCTGAAGTAGAAGAGATGCTTGATAAAAGACATCAAGCTACTATGGATGAGAATTTTAAAGAGCTTATTGAACTTAATAGTCAGTTGACGCG
>CALMBI010000052.1 GCA_937860115.1 uncultured Arcobacter sp.
ATATAAGCTTTCTTGAGATATAATAGTCTAAATCAATCTAAATCAATTCAATACAAACCACCACAAAAAGTGGGGGTATAAGTGGGGGTTGATATTTTAGGGGTACAATATGATTAGTGAAACACAACCAACAAACTATATAATCAATAATCTAAAAAATAAAGAACTTAATAAAATTACAGATAAAGAAATTGAAGCATTAATCAAATATTGTTTAGAGAATGATATAAAAACATTTAGCTTTGGTGGTGGATTTTCTTTAGCTATGAAATCAAATAATTTATTATGGCGGTATCGTTACTCAATGGATTTAAAAAAGTATGATACAAACTTTGGAAAATATCCTAGTGTATCACTCAAACAGGCAAGAGATAAATTAAAGGCATATAAAAAGAAAATAGAAGAGGGCATAAATCCAATTTTAGCAAATAAAGAAAAAATTGAAACAATCAAAAAAGAGAAAGAACTCAAAAAAGCCTATGAAACAAATACTATTTATTTTGTATCTGAAAAATATCTTACTACAAAACAAAACCATAAAAATTTAAAAGATATAACTATTGATAAAGCACGGACAAGATTGAAAGAACACTTTTTTAATTATCTTCCAAAAAAAGAGGATACACCTATCTATGAAATAACTTTGGAGCATATAATAAAAGCTTTGGAAGTGATACAAGATGATAATAAACTTGAAACACTATCAAGGGTTAAGATGTTGATTATAGGAGTGTATGAGTATGCTTATGCAAATGATATTATAGATGACAGTAATATTTTTACAAAGTTGCGATTAAAGAGTTTTAAAATTGTGCATAAAGCAAATGTAAAAAACCACTCCACAGTTACAGATGAGAATGAAATCAAAAAGCTATACAATTTAATGGCAAATTATAATTATGGCTTTTTTACTAAATATGCTTTAATGCTAACAATTCACACAGCTCAACGACAGGGTAGCATAATATCCGCCAAATGGTGTGAAATTGATTTTAATAAAAAGCTTTGGATTATTCCAGCTGAAAATATGAAGATGAAAAAAGAGCATATCGTACCTTTATCTGATGTTATCATCAAATATTTAAAAGAGCTATATGAGATAACAGGAACTACAAACGGTTATCTATTTCCAAATTCACAGCACAGTAATAGACACATAAGTAATAATACTGTAGGAAGTGCAATCAATAGAATAGGGTATAAAGATAGACAGACAGCCCACGGATTTAGGGCTATGTTTAAAAGTGTTACAAAGGCAAATCAAGAAAGATATAAATTATCAAACGAATATGTAGAAAGAATATTAGCTCATACAGTAGGTAGTGAGGTTGAAAATACTTATCTAAGGCTTACACCTTTAGAAGAGATGAGAATAATATTAAATTGGTGGAGTGATTATCTTGAAAGTTTGAGGGATTAAAATGCTTTATGTTGGTGCTGATACTTATGGATGTTATTTAGCAAATGAAAACTCACAACTGCAGGGATTTAGTTTTGATGTTATAGAAGAACTATTGGCTTACAACGAAAAAAATCAAGTAAGAGGTGCATATAATAGAGCATCATACAAAGAACAGACAAGAGGGCTTATAGTGTGGTATACTGATTATTTAGATGGAGTGAAAAATGGAGAATAAATTACCAACTAGAGATGATGAAATATATAAAGAAATTGAATCATTCAAGAATTACGAATTAACACAATGTATTATCTATGAGTTAGCCATTAGGAATAAGCATGTTAAGGAACACATTGACAAAATACATTCTGCTTTTACTTATGCTTACAATAATTATTGCTACAATCGTAAATATAATAAAATTCTCAAAAAAAGTGTTACACGACTTGAACATTGCTATAGTGAAGTTAGCTTATATGATTTTTTATTCGGGAAAGAGATAAAATACTTAGAAAATGAAGAAAATGAAATTAATGATATCATTAAAAATCTTCCTTTAAATGATGCACTAGGTACAAGCAGTGGTGAGGAAGAAGAACTTGAAAAAGCTTTTTTAAATTTTAAAGATTTATACATAAGAACAAAAGAACACTACCGTGTAAGCAAGATAATTACAAAAAATATTCTAGAAGAACATGCTCATTTTGATGATTTAATAGAGAATTATAAAATCTTTGAATCTAGTTACAATACCCTCATGAAAGATTATTACTTCAACTATTTAGATATTCCAAAAAATGGGAAAGAAGATAAAACCTTAGAATTAAGAAGTAAATCTCAACAACTATCAGGCAATAGTAAAAGTATTTATAAAAATAATAATGATAAAAAGAGTATGCTACAGAGTGAGCGAAAACAACCATTAGACATTGATTACAGGAAATATTATTTTTCAATAAATTCTAGTTCTGAGTTGCATTTAGATGCAAATGTGCTTCCAAAATTTTCAAGACCTAGACTGATTAACAAATTAAATGACAAAACATTTGGTATAAATATTGATTTTAGTGCTCCGATAAAAGAAATTACGTCTTATATAAAGACAGTAGCTCAAAATTTTGCTTCAAGTGAGAATACAAGCACTACCAAAGAAGAGAGAAAGAAGAAAGAATACGATCTTGAATTGCCCTATAAATATATAATTAATAAATCAAAAGAGATATCGTTACAACAAAAATGGGCAGATTGGTTTTTTGCATATGATTTCTATGTTACTGTAAGATCTCAAGAAATACAAAAAACTGATGATTCAATATATACTATCATCGATGATAGCTTGACTACATATTACAGCATCAGTAATGGAAAATATTACGACATAAGCAATTACAGAAAGAAAATCATTCCTACCATGAGAGATTTAATCGATAATGCAAAATACAAAGAGCTACTACGAAACAATTTAAATACAAAATAAAATCTGCTCATTTTATATTTAGGAAAATTCAGTATCCCAAAGTTTCCTTTTATATATTCCTACAATAATATACAATCCATTTACAATTAATTGAGTGTTATAAAATCTAATAACAGTATAGCACTAGAAAATCTTAAAGCTTTAAGTCTTCTATGGTTGAACCATAGGAAAGACTAAAAAATGACAAAAAAATTTTTACGAGCTAATGAAGTGGCAGATTATTTTGGTATTGGTTTATCAACGGTGTGGCTTTTCGCTAAGCAAGGTAAAATTCATCCAAAAAAGTTATCTCCTAGAGTAACTGTTTTTGATATTGTTGAACTAAATAGTTTGTTTGGAGATTTAAAATGAAAAATTTAAAACTCTTAAGACAAGAGATAAAAGCTAAAACTACTAAAGAAATAACTGCTCAAATTCTATCATTTATAGGTTACGAGATTGACAGAAATTACAAATTTAAACTTCGGGAAGAGCATACATCAAGCGCAAGTATAAGTGAATTAGGTTTTATCACAGATTTTGGTAGTGGATGGAGTGGTGATATTGTTGCTATTTTACACGAATACAAATATATTTCTTTGAGTGAAGCGACAATTTATGTAGCAAAACTACTAAATATTGATATTGAAGATGGGAGGTACAAATTATGAGTACACTTCCTGATATAAATGAATTCACTCAACATAAGTTGAAATTTGCAAGTACCAATATTTTATCTAGTGAAAAAAATGGCAAAGGTTTGAAAATTGATTTAGACAAATTTCACACTACTTTAATCAACAGGAAACATATTCAGCAAGAGATGGCACTTATGAATAGTTTGGTTACCAATCCAACTCAATTGCTTTATGAGATGTTTTCTCAAAAGTTTTTAAGAAGTTTTTCAAAACCACTTTCACCAATATTTCGAAAATATCTGGGATATAGTAAGAAGTATCAATCTTTGAGCATATCGGTTTTTGATAAATATAAAAAAGTGCAAGCAATCGCAATTCAAAAGGCAACCACACAAGATAATCTAATCGTAAAGTGGAAAAGCTACGGCTCAAAGACTTTTATAAGTTGCAAAATCAAAGACGACTTTATTTTTGTAGCAGTTGGAATGAAAGAGCTTGTATTACTTGAAATGATGGATGTTTCTTATATACACCTACAAAGCGATTCGATGGTCCGACACATATCAAAAGAGATTATCTCTCAAACAATCGGTAAAAATCTTGTTATTTTGGAAGAGAATGATGAAAGCTTCAAAAAAGTTTCTAAAGAGCTTCAAAATATCTTTAAAACGGCAAATATTTTTGCAATAGATTATGAAATTATGTTAGGTAAAGAGCTCCAAAAAGGCTATGACTTTGTAGATTTTTGCAATGAATTAGAAGATATTGGCATAGTTGAAAAACAATTAGAGAATGAAATTCTTAAACAAATAAAGGATACGAGATGTTAAATTTTAATACAATGACTGTTACTCACTTAGTGCATTTTCCATTAGATGAAATGGAATACAAAGAGTTTTATACACGAGTATATCGTGTAAAAAGAATGATGATTGAGTCTAAAAAAGTGTCTCAAAAATCTTATGATTTACTTGATGGGCTTTTGAATTATTTTAAAGAACGGGATGCAATGTAACTCTATAAAAAAGAGATAGCAAAAGTGTATCAGTACCTTCATTACAATGAGAATAACAATGATATTTATCACTGTGATGAATTGCCTGAAGTTTGGTTCGCAAATGGGATTATGAATAAAATTACGATTGAGGAGCTAACACAATTTGATGGCATCAATCGAGATGAGCTTCCCGAATTCAAAAAAGAGCTATTTTCCACCATTAAACACGAGGTAAAAATAGTTTACGAAGAGATAGAAAGAAATCTTGATGGAAGATTTGGAGTATATTATGAACTTTGATACTGTTAAAAAAATGCAAGAAGAAAATCAGAGTATCACTCAAAATTATGGGTTTGCAAATAATTCTTTTGATTTTGGGATTGCTTTACTTGATAGCCACATAAAAGATGTACTCAAGACTTGTGAAGCAAGCTATTCACAAGTAGCACTCGCATCTCTAACTACATTTGGATTTGTTTTAGCTCATGCTGGAATGAAAAAAACTTCACTCTATTTTTTAGATTTGAGCAATTCAGGAACTGGTAAGAGCCATAATATGACGCTACAAGTAAATTTACTCTTAAATGGCATTATAAAAATACAGGAGAAGTCACAACAAGCATACGATAATGAATCAGAACTAAAACGGTTTAACAATATCCATAGAGGTAAAATAACTGTTCCAGCACTTAATCAATGCATTAAAAGTGTCTCAAGTCAATTTGTTATCATCGATGAGTTAGGGATGCTAATGGCTAGAAACGATGAAATCATTGATGAAATAACTAAACTATATGGGGTAGAAACAACTTCTCTTTCGGTCACAAAATCTGAAGCACCATCAAGTCAATATATTTTACCTGTGCAATTTAGCTTTATTGGGGCAACAACTCTAACTTATCTAGGAGGTTCAAAAGCACTTCATAAACATTTGGGAGGTGGATTTATTAATAGAGCATTTCTTGCATACAATACAATTTTAAAATCACCGCAAGAGATAACTTCAATTTATAAAGATAATTTAGATTATGACAAAAGTAATCAAGTAGCACTTAAAATTTATTATTTTGCCAAAAACTTCAAAAGTAAACTTATATTTACCAAAGCATCTGAAGATGAACTTTTAAGTTTCAAAAGAGAAATTCAAACGATACGGATAAAGTACAATGAAATAGGTTCAGAACTCGGTTCATTTTATACAAGAATAGAACAAAATACTCATATCGTAATCAACATTCTCCATTTGTTGAAATGTTATGAAAAAGGTAGTTTGGATGATGAGATTGGAGTTGAGATTACAACATTAGCTATTAATTTTATAAAAAATATTGTTTTTGTGGAACTCGACAAGCTAATTAACTATCTTAATGACGGTGAACTTTTGGAAAGAGAAGAAAAGCAAAAAGCTAAAATCGTTCAATTTGTAGAAACATATAGGATAAAGCACAATAAAATGCCGAAAATTAGAGATGTAGCAATGAAGACAAGACTTTCAAAAAGTCAGATTTTAGAGCTAATTAAAGATTATTTAGAGATTGTCCCTTGTGAAACAACACTCCGATATTGTCAAAATATTTCAAAAGGTTTTTGATGGATATAACTATAAATAATACACTTTTTCAAGTGTTACTCAAAAATTTACCGCCAAAAATACATTGTAGCCA
>CALMBI010000053.1 GCA_937860115.1 uncultured Arcobacter sp.
CTTTATCTATCATATCTTGGAGATGATTTTGATAGTTATAGAGTTCTTTTTCATTATATCCCATAAGGTTAAATTTGTATTTGTCCTTATCGATTGTATCATTGAATTCTAAAGATGTTATGTAATTTTGTAATGTTTCTAGTTTTACTTTATCTGTGATATTTGCATCGAGTGTAGAAGTAACCTCATGTAAAAGGTCACCTAAAAATGTTGAATCACTTGATGATATATCTTCTTGCACGTTTCCAAATAGTAAACTGTTAGCAATAATAAGAGAATAAAGATATTTTTTCATTAATATACTCTAAATAATGAACCTAAAAAGATCTCTAAAAATTGCAGTGTAAAAATGATGATAAGCGGTGAAAGATCAATGCCTCCAATAACTGTTGGAATATAACGTCTCACAATCGCATACACTGGTTCTGTTAAACGATAAAGCATTTGTACAATTGGATTGTAAGGATCTGGTTGCACCCAAGAGATAAGTGCACCTATGATGATCACCCACTTGTAAAGTGAGATGATTGTGATAAGGATTGAGCCAAAAGCTAAAAGTAACGAATCTATCATTTTATAATTTCTCCTAGGTAGTTTTTGATATATGGATATATTTCACTTAAATTTGGACCATGTGCTGCGCCAGTTAGTGCAAATCTAAGTGGCATAAAAAGTGATTTTCCTTTAAGTGAAGTTTTTTCTCCAACATATTTTTTTAAATCTTCAAAATCATCTATATAAGGAGCTTTTGATAAGCACTCTTTGATAAGAATAAGTTCATTATCAAATCCATCTAAAGAGTCTTTTGGAGCAAAAATAGGAGTTATTTTAGATTTGAGATCATTTATTGTATTTGACTCTTCCATATAAATCTTTGCTAACGCTCCAAGGTCTTCATCTGAATAGCCTAAAATCTTAGAGAGTCGCATATTATCAAGTCGTTTGATATGTTCTCGATTGATAAACTTTAGTTTTTCGATGTCAAATTTTGCTGAACTTTTTGAGATTTTAGAGATATCAAACCACTCTATCGCTTCTTCTAAGGTAAAGATTTCAACAGGTGGATTGTATCCCAAAAGGACAAGATAATTTGCAATAGCTGATGGGAGATACCCTTCACTTATAAGCCATTTGACACTTGAAGCGTCATCTCTTTTAGACATTTTTTTACCAGTTTCTTTATTTGTAATCACTGGAAGATGAATATATTCGATCTCTTTTGTGTAACCAATTTGTTCTCTAATGTGGATTTGTTTTGGGGTATTAGAAAGATGGTCTTCCCCTCTAATAACTGTGCTAATATCCATAAGCATATCATCTACACTACAAGCAAAATTGTATGTAGGAGTTTTATCTGTTCGTAAAATCACAAAACTATCCACATCAAAAGGTTTATAAGTAAACTCTCCTTTTACAACATCTTTAAAGCTTATGTCATGTGTTGGTTTTTTGATTCGCACAGTTGATGGAGCATCACAGTTCATTACTGTTTCATCACTTAGATTTTCACAAAAACCACTATATCTGTAAGGTTTCCCCTCGCTTTTAAGTTGTTCTCTATCTCTTTCTAGTGCTTCATCACTACAAAAACAATTAAATGCTTTTTTATCAATTAAAAGTTGCATAGCTATTTGTTGATGGTATTTAAGATAACTACTTTGAAGTGTAACTTGTTTGTAATCAATAGCAAAAAGATTAAGGATTTCAAGTATCTCTTTATCTTTTCCTTCAATGTTCCGTTCTTTGTCTGTATCTTCTATTCGTATGATTAAATCTTCATTTTTTTGTTTTGATATGATGTGATTGAGTATAGCAACCCTGAGATTTCCTATATGCATATCACCTGTTGGACTTGGTGCAAATCGTAGCAAAATTT
>CALMBI010000054.1 GCA_937860115.1 uncultured Arcobacter sp.
ACCTTTGGAATCATTCCACCATGGATTGTTCCATCTGCTTTATAATTTTCAATTTGCTCTTTTGTAAGAGTTGAGAGGAGATTTTTTTCTTTATCAAGTACCCCAACGATATCTGTTAAAAATATCACTTTTCTAGCCCCCAAGCTAGCTGCTATTTTACTTGCAGCTAAATCTGCATTGATATTAAATCCAGGATGATTTACTTCATTTCCTGAAGCAATCGGCGCAATAACAGGAATAAATTTCTCCTCTAAAAGATTTTCTATAACTCTATTATCAATCATATTGATATCACCAACTAAGCCATATTTTCCATCATCTTTTGGGATCGCTGTCATAAAATGCCCATCTTTTCCAGTGATACCTATAGCTTTTGAACCATGAATATTAAGAAGATTTACTATCTCTTTATTGATATTACCCGATAGCACCATCTCAACAACTTCCATCACTTGTTCACTTGTCACTCTCATTCCATCAACAAATTCACTTTCAATTTGCAATTTATCCAAGAGATCATTTATCTTTTTACCACCACCATGAACGATAACTGGCTTGATACCAACAAGATGAAGTAAAATAATATCTTGCGCAAATAGATTTTTTAGATCAGGATTTATCTGGGCTGATCCACCATATTTGATAACAAATGTTTGATTAGCATATCTTTTTATATAAGGGAGTGCCTCAAGAAGAATCTTTGCTTGTGCGATTTTTTCTTTCATTTTCTATCCATTTTAATTTTTTTGGAACTTTTTAAGGGTGGATTATAGCAAAAAAAATTTAAGAAAACTATTTGGCCATTTTCTATTTAGATGCACTTGTAATAATTCCACTTCCAAGTACTTTATCACCATCATAAAAGACTGCAAACTGACCAGAAGCAACACCATACACTGATTCTTGAAGATCAATAATAGCTTCATCTTTGCAGATTATCACTTTACATTGAGTTGGTTGGCTTCTATATCTTAATTTTACATCCGCACTCAATTCTAAATCATTTACATACATATTAAGGGAATTAATTCTCACTTTATTTATTTGCAGATCCTCTTTTTTCCCTACGGTTATCGAGTTGTTCTCTTTGTTTGTACTAAGCACAAAATGTGGATCGTGAGCTCCATGAACATAAAACCCTTTTCTTTTTCCTATTGTATAATGCATATACCCCTTATGATGACCTACAACATTTCCATTAATATCGAGTGTATCCCCTTGTTTGTCTATTTTGGTATGTTTTTGCAAAAGATCAGTATAAACAGTATCAACAAAACATATCTCTTGTGATTCTTTTTTTACTGCAAAATGACTAAATTCTGGTATTTTTGAAGCAATATCTTTGATCTCTTCTTTCGTATATTTACTCATCGGAAACATCATAAATGGAAGTTTTTCTTTATCTACTTGCGCTAAAAAATAACTTTGATCCTTGTTAATATCATCTGCGATATAGATAAATTCTCCATCTGTTTTGGCATAATGTCCTGTAGCTAAATAATCCCCTTTAAGTGTTTTCATTTGCTCAAGAAGTGCTCCGAACTTTATTGTTTTATTACATTGCACACATGGATTAGGTGTAACACCATCGATATAACTTTGGATAAAATAATCATAAACTTCTTTTTTAAACTGTTCACTAAGATCTAATATATGGTACTTAATCCCAAGATATTTTGATACTTTTTCTATATTTGCTATATTTTCTTCATGATATCCATCATCTCTTGCATGAAGTTTCATATAGATCCCTTCCACTTCATAACCCTCTTTTTGAAGCAAATAAGCACTTACGCTACTATCTACTCCTCCACTCATTCCAACTATAACTTTTTTATTTTTATTATCACCCACTTTGTTTCCTTTTTTATTTGAGCAAAGAAAGTGGTATTTGCACACTTTCTCTTTGGTTCATTCCAATATGAGGAATTGTTAAATTTTTTGTATGTAATTTGATATTTCTTCCAAATTTTTCTATCATTATAATGTCTATATCCAATGTCCTAGGGGCATCTTGAAAAGATCTCACTCTTTTAAAATATTTTTCATATTTATGTACTATTTTTAGTAAATAAGTGGGTGATAACTGTGTCTCAACAACTAAAATACCATTTATAAAATAATCTTGCTCCAAATACCCAAATGGTGGGTTTTTTAACAAAGGAGAAGTTTGTAAAATACTCATTTTTGTATCATATTTAATTCTCTTTAATAGTTTATCAAAAATACTAAATGTATCCCCTACATTGCCACCTATTCCAAAATATACTCTATATTTTGCACTACTTTTTTTCTTAAATACTTTAGGAAAATTATAGCTATAATAAAGTG
>CALMBI010000055.1 GCA_937860115.1 uncultured Arcobacter sp.
AATTAAATTCAAAGGAAAAGGTGTTAAAAATGTAAATGGTAGAGGATATGGAGATTTTATAGTTCAAATAAAAATCCAATATCCTACCGAATTAAATAGTGAACAAATTGAACTTTTAAACAAACTACAAAGTAGCTTTGGACTAGAGAGTCAACCGCATGAAGATATTTTTTGTTCAATGTTTAATAAAGTAAAAAAATGGTTTGAATAATGAAAATAAAATCAAAACCAATGGGATCTTACGGGACAAACTGTTATATTGTTGATATTGATGATAAACAAATTATTATAGATCCTGGTGTAGGTGCTCTTTCTTGGATTAAAGTGCACGCAATTAATCCTATAGCAATTTTAAATACCCATGGTCACTTTGATCATGTATGGAGCAATAAAGAGGTTAGTGAATATTTTAATATTCCAATTTATTGTCCAAAAGATGATGTTTTTATGCTTACAAACGATCCATTTTCGCAAGGAACGCCAAAAAGTAGTGTTAATTTTAAAGTAAAACCAAACGACAAAATTGAACTCCTAGGAAAAGAGATCTCTTTTTTACATTTTCCAGGTCATACTCCTGGGTGCAGTGCTATTGTGATAGATAATCTTATGTTTAGTGGAGATTTTATTTTTCAAGGTTCCATCGGGCGAGTTGATTTTCCATACTCAAATCCAAAAGATATGAAAGAGAGTTTACAAAGAGTTTTAGAGTTTAAAGAAAACTACACTATTTATCCAGGACATGGCAATCAAACGACCCTTTTAAGTGAAAAAATGTCACTAAAAGCTTGGCTTAATTATTTGTGAGTTAAAATCAACCATAACAATCATAGGGAAATACAATGAAAAACAAAATTACCATTAGAATGGTACTTCTTTTCTTGTTTTTGGATTAGTTACTATTTTCTCAGAAACATACAATGCTAGAGAAGAAGGTATCAAAAATGGTCTAAAAAAAGCTGATGCTATTGCTGAAGTAGTTAAGAGTGGTCTCACAGCTCATATGATCAATGGAAACATGAATCAAGTAAATGTTTTCTTGCAATCTATTTCTCAAACAAAGAGTATTGAAAATATTTGGATCATAAGAGGTCAAAATGTAATAAAACAATATGGGGAAGCAAATGAATTAGTTGCACCAAAAGATGCAATTGATGAAAAAGTACTACAAACAGGTAATACTGAATTTGAACTAAATGAAAGTTTATTTTCAAAAGCTGAACTTAGAGTAACTATCCCCTATAAAGCTGTAGCAACCCAAAGTATAAATTGTTTGAACTGTCATGAAGTTAAGCCAAACGATACTTTAGGTGCTGTGAGTATTGTTCTTGATGTTACTGATTTTAAAGATAATGGAATTAAAAATTCTCTGTTTATTATTTTTATTACATTACTTACAATTGGTTTGATTTTGTTTTTTATTAAAAAAACTTGTTTATCCATATATTGAAACTTTGGAATTGATTAGTAATAGAATTGATGCTGCATCAAATGGTGTTTTTCAAAATATTACAACCATACAAGATTCAAATGCTCCAAAAGAGACCAAAGAGTTAATCAATAAATACAATCTACTTACTGATAGTCTTATGAATACTTTTACAGATATTGACAATAAATTAAAAATATTTGTAGGTCAATCTAACGATATGAGTAATCAAATGAATCCTCTTGCAGAAGCAAGTAATATTATTAACAATCTTTCATACATTTATCAGTTTAAAAAAGAGATACAACTAGATAAAACAAAATTTGAAATCTACAGAAGAATGTGTCAAATATTCCACAATCAATTCAATTTAAATAATATCAATATTGTAGAGATTACAAATAATGAAACAGCTGAAAAAGTTTATCAACTAGGTGATCTTGATTTTTGTACAAAAATCATCTTACGTGATCCTCAAGAGTGTAGAGTGAGTAGAAATACTAATAATGTCTCATCTGTTGATTTTCAAAATGCTTGCCCTTGCTTTGAAAGTAATGACTATCTATATGTTTGTATAGATATAGAGGTTGGTCAAAACTCTAAAATTATTTTTAATTTCATCTTAAAGGATATGGATGAAATGAATAACTTTAAAAAGAATCAACTTTTTATAGAAAGTTATATTAAAGAAGTAGCCCCAGAAATAGAAGTGAAACGACTACTGCAAGCACTTGAAAATTCTGCTTTAAAAGATGGATTAACTGGGCTATACAATAGAAGATTCCTTGATGAGCATCTAAAAAAACTTATTCCTAGAGCAAAACGTGAGGATCTAAGTATAGCATTCTTAATGCTTGATATGGATCATTTTAAAGCCGTTAACGATGAATATGGTCACGATATAGGTGACAAAGTTTTAATTACTTTTGCTAACACGGTTCAAGAAAATATTAGAGAATCTGATATTGCTGTAAGATTTGGTGGAGAAGAATTTTTAGTATTGTTAATTGGTGTTCAATCTGAAGATGATGCAATCAAAATTGCAAATAAAATAAGAGAAAAAGTTGCAGAAAATGAAATAGACGTATATGCTGGTAGTACTTTGAGAAAAACCACAAGTATTGGAATTTCAATGTATCCTAAAGATTCAACATCTGTTGTGAAAGTTATGAAATTTGCAGATTTAGCACTTTATGAAGCAAAAACATCTGGTAGAAATCAAGTTAAGAGATATATGGAAAGCCCATCAGATAATTTAGAATTATTCTAATTTTTTATCAAAATAGCAAATTAGACAAGGATCAAAGAAAAATCTTCTTTAATTCCTTTTCTATTTTTGTCTTTGTAATATCTTGTAAAGTCATTGAAAGAAGTATCTTTTGCGTTTCTTTATCTGGTTTTAAATGATATTTATTCATAAATCTTATAGCTCTTAAAAATCGTACATTATCTTCATAAAAGTTTTCAGTATTTACTACACGTAAAATTTTATTTTGCAAATCACTATAGCCATTACAAAAATCGTACAGTTTTTTTTCACCTAAATGGTACATAAGAGTATTAATAGTAAAGTCTCTTCTTTGTGTCGCTAAAAAAGGATCATTAGTTTGCGTCATCTTAAAACCATGATATCCTGTTGCAGTTTTTATTTCAATCCTTGGAAGTAAAATATCTATCCCATCATAACAATATGCAAAAAACTCTTTTGATAATTCAGTAGCATTGAGCTCTTTCATAAGTTGATAAAAAAGTGTTGCATCGATATCGTATAGCTCAATATCTATATCATCTGAATAGATACCCAATATATTATCGCGCAAAAACCCACCTACGATGTAGATATTTCGTGTGTATGGTTTGAAAAACTCTAGTAAAAAATCGATTTTTTGTTTTTGAGAGGAAGTGAGCTGAAGAGAAAAATCCACTCTAATTTGGTGATTTTTCAATCTTCTAAACTCGTTATATATTTGAAGCTATAATATCGCCCATTCGTGCACAGTTTACTTTCTCTACACAATCATAAGCAGCTAAATCACCTGTTCTATATCCATCTTTCATCGCTTTTTTAATAGCATTATCAATTGCCTCAGCTGCTTTTTCTTCTCCTAAAGAGTATCTAAGCATCATACTTGCGCTTGAGATTGTAGCGATTGGATTTGCTATACCTAGTCCAGCGATATCAGGAGCACTTCCATGAATTGGTTCATATACAGCAGTGTTAAGTCCAGTTGATGCAGATGGTAAAAGACCAATCGATCCACTTAACATACTTGCTTCATCACTTAAAATATCTCCAAAAATATTTCCTGTTAAAACAACATCAAATTGTCTTGGGTTTGCAATTAACTGCATCGCGCAATTATCAACATACATATGACTTAAAGTTACATCTGGATACTGAGCTGAAATCCTAGTTACCGTATCTCTCCAAAGTTGTGATACATCCAAAACATTTGCTTTATCGATAGAACACACTTTTTTACTTCTTTTTTGAGCAAGTTTAAAAGCTACATGAGCGATTCTTTCAATCTCTGGAACAGTATAAACCATTGTATTCCATCCTTTGAAGTCATCCTTCCCTTTTGGTTCACCAAAATAGATTCCACCAATAAGTTCTCTAACCACCATAATATCAACACCTTTGATAACGGAAGGTTTTAAACTACTTGCATCCACAAGCTCATCATACACCATAGCTGGTCTAAGATTTGCAAACACACCCATCTCTTTTCTAAATCTTAAAAGTCCAGATTCTGGTCGAAGTTCCCTTGGAAGACTATCCCATTTAGCTCCACCAATTGCTCCAAAAAGACAAGCATCAGAGTTTAAAACACCATCAATCGTCTCTTGCGGAAGTGGATTTCCACATTCATCGATTGCACATCCACCCATAAGATATTCAGTAAAATTAAAATTTATATCAAATTTTTTACTTACAGCATTTAATACTTTGATAGCCTCATCTATGATCTCTGGACCTATTCCATCCCCTTTAATAATTGAAATATTATAGCTTGCCATGTGCTTCCTTTTTAGCATAATTCATAAGTCCACCATCTGCAAGTAGCTCTTGCATAAATGGAGGGATTGGTAAAAAGTTATAACTTTTATCAGTATCAATATTGTCTATTGTACCTTTATCTAAATCAATAGAGATGAGTTCACCCTCTTTTATATCCAATGCATTTGAAAGTTCAAATATAGGTAATCCCATATTAAAAGCATTTCTATAAAAAATTCTTGCAAATGATGGTGCTACAACAGCAGCAACACCAGCAGCTTTTAAAGCTATTGGAGCATGTTCTCTACTACTTCCACAACCAAAATTTTCACCTGCAACTATTATATCACCTGCTCGCACCTTTGAAGCAAATGTTGGATCAGCATCCTCCATAACAAATTTTGCCAAATGATGAGGATCACTACTATTTAGATATCTAGCAGCAATGATTAAATCTGTATCGATATTACTACCAAAATTCCAAACTTTTCCTGTAATTTTATTCATTTTTATGATTTCCTTAAAAACTAATTTTCGCGGATTGTAACTAAAAAATGATAAAAAAATAATATATTATTGCTAATCATAAGAAAGTTTCGGTATAATCCACGACTTATTTTAACGGGTAAAGGCTATAAAAATGGCAGTAGTAAAAGATATCAATAAAGCTATCGAAAAAATTATCAAAGAGAATAAAGATGATATTCTCACTTATGAAAGTTTAATCAAAATTTTTCCAAAAGCACCAAATGGAGCACTAGTAAAAAAAATATTAGCGCAAGCGCAACTATTTAATACAACACTTATTAGTTCAAAAGAACTTGCAAAAAGACTCAACAAAAAAGAGGCAAAAAGAAGACAAGACGCAAGAGAAAAGCTTAAAAATGCAAGTGAAAGTGAGCAGTTTGACCTATTAAAGGATAAAGAACAACTTGAATGGTCAAGAAGTGATTCACCTGTAAGAATGTATTTACGAGAGATGGGGAAAGTAAATCTTTTAACAAAAGAGGAAGAAGTCGATATATCAAAAGATATGGAACAAGGTGAAGATGCTATTTTAGATGCTATCTGTTCTGTCCCTTATCTAATAGATTTTATCTTAGAATATAAAGAGCCACTTGTAAATAGAGAGCGAAAAGTAAAAGAACTCTTTAAAAGTTTTGATGATGAAGAAGAGGAAGATAGCGAAGAGGAAGAGGATCTTGATGATTTAGATGAGGACATCGAAAATGAGGATATCGAAGAATTAGAAGAAGATGAAGAGGAAAAAAAGAATAAAAAGAATAAAAAATTAGATAAGCGTGCTGAAAAAATCCTTGAAGCTTTTAAAGAACTTGAAAAAGCTAAAAAAGAATGGATGAAATTTATCTCCAAAGAAGAAGCAAAAGGTGAAGATGAAATTGAATTGATGGTGTTTGATCTTGCAATTGCTTTCAAAAAAAGAACATTAAAAGATGCATTGGTTAATCTTGGACCAACAAGTAAACTTATTACTGAAATTGTAAAAGCAATGGAAACTGCACTTCAAAGTGATGTAGGGTTTGAGAGTGAATTAAAAAGATTAGAATATAAATTGCCATTATTCAATGACATTTTATTAGATAACCATAATAAACTTCTAAAAAATATCTTAAATCTTTCAAAAATAGAAATCACAAATATGGTTCCAGAAGCAACTATGGTCGGAACATATATGGAGATCAAGAAACTATTTCAAACAAGAGAAGCTTCTAAAGGTGGATTTGATCTTCCAGAAGAGGAGCTCAAAGATATTTTAGAGCAAATTAAACTTGGTAAGAAGATAACAGATGAAGCCAAAACAAGAATGGCAAAATCAAATCTTAGACTTGTTGTTTCAATTGCAAAAAGATATACAAACAGAGGATTACCTTTCCTTGATCTTATTCAAGAGGGAAATATTGGGCTAATGAAAGCTGTTGATAAATTTGAATACAAAAAAGGATACAAATTTTCAACTTATGCTACTTGGTGGATTAGACAAGCGATTTCAAGAGCTATTGCAGACCAAGCAAGAACTATTAGAATCCCTATTCATATGATTGAAACGATTAATAGAATTAACAAAATTATTAGAAATGGTATTCAAGAAAATGGAAAAGAACCATCAGTTGAAAAAATTGCAAAAGAAGTTGGACTTACGGTTGATAAAGTAAAACAAGTTATCAAAATCACAAAAGAACCTGTTTCTCTTGATGCACCAATCGGAACTGAAGATGATGGTAAATTTGGAGACTTTGTAGCCGATGTTAATGCTTCAACTCCAATTGATGATATTATGAAAGATGATCTGAAATCACAAATTGATCAAATTCTTGGACAATTAAATGAAAGAGAGCAAGCAGTTATAAGAATGAGATTTGGACTTTTAGATGATGAAAGTGATAGAACACTTGAAGAGATCGGAAACGAACTAAATGTTACTCGTGAAAGAGTAAGACAAATCGAAAGTTCAGCTATTAAAAAACTAAAACATCCAAACGTAGGAAGAAATCTTAAAAATTATGTTGAGAGTTAATCATTTAATGATTAACTCAAAATCTCTCTTGTGCTCTTAAATTGAATTTTAAAAAGACCAATGATCCCTTTTGTTTCTCCATGGACTATATGGCTTTTCCCAATAATCAGGAAGATCTTCTGTATATGAGCTAGAATAATAATATTTTTCCTCAAAAAGCCTTATCTCTTCCCTAATTTTACTCATAAATAATTTATGGTTTTCATCATTTATTTTGACTTCATCAAAATGCTCTTTGTCTATCAATTCATTTTCAAATTTTTCATAATTAAAATTTTTATTAAGAAATTTTACAATCTGGAGAATATCTCTTTTTGCATTTGCAAGACAACTTGTCGCACCAGGTGAAGGTGTCATGTTAAAAATAATCCCATCACCAGAATTAATTGAAGCTTCACCGAGCATTAATTTTTGTTTATTTTTATCAAGAACTTGAGGTCTCACACCACCAAAATTTTTAGCATATTTGATCTCTGACATTTTCAATGATGGGATAATTTTTCTTGCATCCTGAATAAATAAATATTTATTGATAATTGGGATTTCAAACAAAATATTTTTAAAAATATAATTTCTAATATCGCTATCTTTTAAAAGATCAGTAAAAATTTTTAGTATTACTCTATCAAATCTAAGAGTTTTAAAAAAATCTAAATAGGTTCCATTTTTATATCTTTCAAGTTTTGGAAGCACTAAAGCAGTTGGACCAAAACGTGTATTTCCATTTTGCGCAACATCAGGATCTCCATGCAGTGCAGCAAATGGAAGTTTTGGATTTTGAACCATATATACTTTTCCATTCAGTATCTTTTTTACTGTCATATAAAAACTACCTGCTATTGGTAAACAACTATAATCTAATCCATATCCCATTTTGTGTGCCAAATAAAGTGAATGTGCACCTGCATTTACTACTACAAAATCAGCATAAATTTTTTTATCTTTTGTTGTTAAAAGAAATTGATTCTCTAATTTTGTAATATCTAGTACTTCAGAATTTGTAAATAGATCAACTTGCTTATTCTTTTCTCTTTTAGCATTTTCAATTAAGGATATCGACATCTTTTTATAATTGACCGTTGTCCACTCGCCAATCGAACCAACCCCAACAATACGTTCTTTTCTCTCTTTATGGTCAAAATCATAAATCAAACGTGGTTCTATCTTTTTGAGATCCTCTTTTGTCCAAACTTGAAGATTAGGAAAAAGTGATTTAAACTCCTCATATCTTTCAAGCATAAACTCTACCTCTTTATCGCCAATCCCTAGTGCCATTTTTTGATGAGAAAATATGACTTCATTTTCAAGGTTGTATTGTAAGCAATATTTCTCAACCATTTTTGCAGCCTGTTTTGTAAGAATTGCTTTTTCAAAAGTATAGTTAGTTTCAATATCTCCAAAATGAATTGTTTGTGAGTTTGCTTTTTCAGAACTATTTAATGTAGCTATATCATCATATTTTTCTAAAATGCAAATAGATTTGATATCAGTATATCTTGCAAGTTCATACGCTAATGCTGATCCAGATATTCCAGCTCCAATTATTGCAACTTCATATTTCTTATTCATAAAAATAATTATCCTAAAAATTATATATTGTGATTATATCAGTAGAAACTTATGATGAAGTATAGAAAAAAGTTATAGTGATTTTTTAAATAAGTGGTACCGTTGGCGGACTAATACATACCTTATCTATGGTATTTATACTTAATTTATTTTATAACCCCTACTTTAACACCCACTTATTTGAATTGCTTAAAATGCGTTTCTGTATAGATTCACAATAGAAACATTCGAAAATAGTGAAAATCTATTTTGGCATGGTGTTATTTTTTCTTTATCTTTTTAGGAGTAGGAATATTTTGTTTTATGTCATTTAATATTGAGCCATCTTCAAATGCAATGTCAGTAATTTTTACAATAACCTTTCCTGTTTGATTGGTTGCCA
>CALMBI010000056.1 GCA_937860115.1 uncultured Arcobacter sp.
CGATGGGCCAATTGTGACCACTATTTTTGTTTTTTTCAAGCTTTCTTCTTTCGTGTATTATTTGTTACTCATTGTATAAAAATAATAGTATAGAATCTATAAAATAAATAGCAATTTACTTTGTATAATGTTTAATATACTTCAAATATTATATAGTATAAGAATGTTAAAGTATTAATATACTATATATATTATACAAATATCATTTACTTTTCTTGAAATGAATATTTTTCAAATAGATAAAAAATATTTTTTTGATACAATAGTGATTATATAAAATAAAAGGTATATTGTATGGGAATTGCTATTATAACCTCAGGTGGGGATTGTGCTGGGATGAATCCAGCAATAAAACATTTTGTTGATTATTGTTTTATAAAAGGAAAACAGCCATACCTCATCTATGATGGACTTGAAGGATTGATAGATGGAAATATCAAAAAAGCAAAACATAGTGATGTAGCAGGGATATTACACCAAGGTGGAACTATCATCGGATCATCAAGGTCGCAAAGATTTTTTGAATATGAATATCGTAAAAAAGCATTTGAGCATCTTAAAAGCCACAAAATCACTAAACTTATAGTTTTGGGTGGGGATGGATCATTTAGAGCTTTAAAGCAATTTTATGATGATTTTGGGATCCAATTTATAGGCATACCTGCAACTATCGATAATGATATCTTTGGAACTGAATATTGTTTAGGAGTTGACACAGCACTCAATACCATACGAAATGGTATAGATGCCGTGCGAGACACATCCTCTTCATTTAAAAGAGCATGTGTCATAGAAACTATGGGGAGAGATTCTGGTTATTTAGCACTTATCTCTGCACTCACTAGTGGAGCTGAAGTGTGTATTATCCCTGAATTAGAGTACGATCTGATATCATTAGGTGAAAAACTAAAAGATCAAATGGTTCACGGACGAAAATATATTGTATGTGTTGTAGCTGAAGGAACAAAACAAACTCACAATATTCTCAATTGGCTTGAAAATGATCTCCATATAGAAGCTCGAGCTACAATACTTGGTCATATCCAAAGGGGAGGCAATCCAACAGTGTATGACCGTCTTATGGCAGTTGAATTTGTAACTTTTGCTATTGATCAGATTTTAAACTCAAAAATAAATGATGGTTTAGTGATTGTGTATAAAGAGGGAAAATTTGATTTTAAAACAATTGATTATATCAATTCGGCCACTTATTCTGTCAAACCAACTCTATTAGAGATGGCTCAAAATATGACAAAATAAGTGTTTATCTAAACACTTATTTTACTCGATACTCCCTTGTGTTTTTGGTTTAATTGACTCCAAGATTGTTTTAAATGTTTCATCATATTCAAATATAATCTGCTCACTATGTTTTTTGAGTAAACTAGCCACCCATGGCTTTGTACAATTCTTAAACACTATTTTTCCTATTACAATAAGTGATTCATTATTTGCTGTAGCCCATTTAAAGTCTGTTAAATATATTCCAAAATCATTTTGACTCCCTTTGAGAGAAAATGTAGCTTCAACTCCATTTTCAACTTTTGTGATATTTTTTGCTTTAATATAGTATGGCTCAAATCTATCATTAAAAATGGTAGCAATTGAATTTTCTTGTGTATCTAAAATCTCTTTTGCAACACTTGCTTTATCAAGTTCACTTTGTAAGATTGTATTTTCTTCTTTTGCCATTTCTACATATGATGTTGGTACTTTATCTTTTAAAGATCCTAAAAATGTCTCTTTAGCAAAAGTATAATCAACTTTTATCGTATAATTATTTTTAGATAAATATCTATTTACTGCATAATCTATCCATGGTATATCCATCGCAATTTTAAGTTTTTCGATCACAATCATTTTTTTATCTTTTTCTTGAATAATATCCCAATCAAAATGTTGCACATCTATTATAAGTGGCTTATCTTCACCATCAAGAACCAATTTCATCATTAAAGTGCCATTTACTTCATCTATTTTCAATTTATCTACAGAGATCGTTTTATTATCTCTTAGCCCTATATTCATTGATAATAACAATGTTTTTTCTAATGCACTTTTCTTACCATCTAATACAAAACCTTTTGATTTGTCATACCCTTTTAAAGTAAGATCTTTTGCACCTTCATAGGTATCATTTGTAATCTGTTTGGTTTTATCCCACAAAACTCCTGTACCCTCAACAGCTTTATTCCAATAGCTCCCTACTCCATCTTCTGCTGCACCTAAATGCAAACTCGCTATTAATAATATTCCACTTATCTTTTTCATTTTTATCCTTTAGTAGAGTGTTATTTCATCGATCCAAATTTGACCAGATGTGTTGTTTTGATTCTCTTTAGCAATAACCTCTATCATAATTCTATGTATATTATCAAGATCAAGTTTTCCGTCCCCTCCTGGATTATCTTGAATATACCCATGTCCTATTATAAAATTATCAAAAGGTACTTCATATTGAGTCCATTGCGTTCCTAAATTAAGATTAGCTATCCATTTATTATCGTGTGGATCATTATAGTTTTTATCAAAAATAGAGGCTCGTATTGTTGTACTTTTATCTGATTTTGCATAAAAAGAGATTCCGTGATATGAAGAGATATCTCTTAGTTTACTATTCATAAAAAATGAATTAGATCTTTTATTATTAAACTGATATTTTATTTTATATGACTGAGCTGTTCCATTAGCCCCAATAGTAGGATCTATAATTCCGCTACTTTCAGCTCCACCTTTATTAATAACATTTAAAAGCCAACCTGAACTCAGTTGATTATCTTCAAAATTTTCGGTGATATTTGCTGTATCTTTCGCTTGCTCCCATCTAAACTCTTGCCCACTAATATTTTCGTTGATTGCTGCTAATATGATCCCTGTTTTTACATCTACAAGACGAAGATTTGCTACCCAATTAGCACCTCTTTTTGAGAGAGTTCCTGTTAGGATGATATCAGCCGAAACTAGTTGACCAAGTTGTGAAGATGATCTTTCATCTAAAAGTCCAGAATCAGCCAATTTATGCTCTTCTAAAATAGCATTGAGTTTTGATCTCTCAACAACTAAATACTGTCCACTTTGTACCAGTTTTGTAGTCATATCTTCCATTGCAAACTTATCTAATGTTTTATTATCGATCCCAATAAGTGAAAAATCAACTATTGCGATTGTTTTTTTAGGGATATAGATCTTAACTATTTGATCATTGAGAAGTTTTTGATTGTTTGTTTCTATTGTGAGTTGTTTACCACGGATATCTGTAATTTTTCCAGATTCTCCATCGATACTTGTATCCATCCCGATAACAAAAAGAGAATTTTTCATAATTGAGTTAGCTAATCTATCGATATAGCTATTACCCTCTATAATCTCTTTGTCACCCACTTCTACAACAACTTTATTACCAATCTTACCTACAATTTTCCCCTCAATAAAAGAAAAACCATAGACGCTTGATTTAGTAGATTGTGGTGATGGAGCATTTCCACATCCACTAAAATTAGTTGCAATAATACCAGCGCTTAATGCTGAAATAACAATTTTTTTCAATCTATCCCTCCACAATAAAGTATATCGTTTATACTATCATAGAAAAGATAACAAGATGAAATTATTTTCCTAAATATAATTGTCTAGGTCTTGCTATTTTAGTTGTTTTATCTTTTTTAAACTCTATCCATTGGGTGATCCATCCAACAGTTCTTCCTATTACAAATATAGGTGTAAACATCGTTTTTGGAATACCAAGAGCTGTTAAAATAACACCTGAATAAAAATCGATATTTGGATAGAGTTTTCGTTTGATAAAATATTCATCATTTAAAGCGATCTCTTCAATTCTTTGAGCTATTTTCATTAGATTGCTATCAAGACCCAATTGATCTTTTAATTGATCTTGAAGCCCTTTGAGAATCTTTGCTCTTGGATCAAAATTTTTATAAACTCTATGCCCAAATCCCATAAGTTTAAAATCATCATTTGGATCTTTGACTCTTGCAATAAATGCATCTACATTTTTTACATCCCCAATCATTTCAAGTTGAGCAATCACTGATTCATTCGCTCCCCCATGAGCCCTACCCCAAAGTGCTGAGATCCCTGCACTTATTGCAACATAAGGATGAGCACCAGTTGAAGCAACTGATCTTACAGTGCTAGTAGAAGCATTTTGCTCATGATCAGCATGGAGTGAAAATATAGTATCAAGCGCTTTAACTTCTATAGGTTTAATAGTTCTTTCCCCTGTTGGATCAATATGGAGTTTCCCATAAGGGTATGCTCGAAGCATAAATAAAAAGTTTTCACTAAAACTTCTTCCAATATCAGGTGGCACAAATGCTGCACCAATAGAGTGTCTATAAGCATACGCTGCAATAGTTGGCATTTTTGCTATTATCCTTCTTGCCATCTCTTGATATTCATTTTCATCTTTGATATTAAGATGACTATAAAAAAATGTTGAAAGAGCAGCAGTTGCTGAAGAGAGTGTTGCCATAGGATGAGCACCAGTTGGAAACGATTTGAAAATATTTTTAAGCTCCTCATGGATAAATGATCTGTGTCTTAGTTCAAGATCGAATTCAACCAATTGATCATTAGTTGGCAACTCTCCATTTAAAAGGAGATAACACACCTCTAAATAACTATGATTTTGCGCTAAATCATCTATCAGCATCCCCCTATATCTTAACTCTCCTTTATCACCATCGATAAATGTGATCTCTGATCTACAACTTGCGGTTGATGTATATCCATTATCAAAAGTAAACATCCCAGTTTTTGCATAAAAAGTAGAGATATCAACTACACTTGGTCCCCTTGTAGCATCAAATATATCAAATTCATACGATTCTCCATTTCGATTATCTGTCATAGTAATTGTTTGTTTCATCTCATACTCCTTCATGTTTTATTTAACAATTATAAATCACTTTTGATGAGTCTTTTTTACTAGATAAATAATAACCTTTTCAAATAAGTTTCACTAAATACTACAAAGCTACAATGTGGATGATTTCAAAAAACAGGGGGCTCAAATGGGTAAAAATCAAGAAACTTTTAAAGAACAATCACTTCATTATCACCAAGCAAGACACACATTTGACACAAATGGAAAAACAGGTACACTTGTAACTAAAGAATGTAATACGATTGAAGAATTAGCACTAGCTTACTCTCCTGGTGTTGCTTACCCTTGCCAAGAGATAGAAAAAAATCCAAAAACAATCTATGATTATACAAACAAAGGAAACCTTGTAGCTGTAATCAGTGATGGCACTGCTGTTTTAGGGCTTGGAGATATTGGACATCTTGCAAGTAAACCTGTTATGGAAGGGAAATGTGTCCTTTTTAAAAAATTTGCAAATATCGATGGAGTTGATATTGAACTCAATATCAAAGATCCAGACCAGATAATAGATACAATTGCAGCAATTAGCGATAGTTTTGGAGGGATCAACTTAGAAGATATCCAAGCACCAAAATGTTTTTATATAGAAGAGGAACTCAAAAAAAGATGTAAAATCCCTGTTTTTCATGATGATCAACATGGAACTGCTGTGATCACAACAGCTGGTCTTATTAATGTTTTAAGGATGAGTGGCAAAAAAGCACAAGATCTTAAAGTTGTAGTGATTGGTGCAGGAGCAGCTGGAATAGCATGTGCTAAAATGTACAAAAACTTAGGTGTTAATCATATTGTAATCATCGATTCTAAAGGTGTAATACACTCACAAAGAGATGATCTAAATCACTTCAAATCACAATTTGCAATCGATACCAAAGATCGTACTTTAGAAGATGCAATAAATGGAGCTGATATGGTTTTAGGGCTTAGTAAAGCAGATGTAATCACAAAAGAGATGGTACAATCTATGAATCCAAATCCAGTTATCTTTGCATGTGCAAATCCAAATCCAGAGATCCTACCTTCAGTTGCAAAAGAAGCAAGAGATGATGTGATCATAGGAACAGGGAGAAGTGATTTTCCAAATCAAGTCAATAATGTCCTTGGATTTCCAGCTATCTTTAGAGGAGCACTTGATGTAAGGGCGACACAAATCACTGAAAATATGAAATTAGCTGCTGCTCATGCATTAGCTTCTCTTGCTTTAGAAGAGGTGCCAAGTTATGTCAAAAAGGCTTGTAAAAGAGATGATATGTGTTTTGGAGCTGAGTATATTATCCCATCACCTTTTGATAAAAGAGTCTTAGAATATGTAGCGTCAGAAGTTGCAAAAGCTGCAGAGATTGATGGAGTTGCTAGAATTAAAAATTTTGATTTTGATACATACAAAACGTATCTAAAAGATTTTGCACACAATAATAAAACCTAATATCACAATCAAATAAATAAAAAAAGGTGAAAGAGTTCACTTTCACCTTTTTTTAAAAATACTCTACAAAGAGATTATTTTCTAATAATTGTCCCTTTATTGTTTTTAATCAGCACTTTATAGTTACTTACACTATCTTTTACAGGTACAACAACTCTAAAAAAGCCATCTTCTGGATGATTGCCTACAATATATGAGTCATAATATGGAGATTTTATAGTACCTCTTTCAGTTGGGACACCAAGATTTGCTTTAAAATCAAAAACAAATTTATTCTCTTTTGGCTCTTCATAATATCTTATGAGTTTATAATTATTTCTTGTTGAAATAGATAGATTTTCACCTATAAGATCAAGTGTAATAAGTGGTAATATCTTATAATTTTTTGAAACTACGTTCTTTTTTATTGTATTTTTTGAAGATTTTATTGAAGCCTTTTTCTTAGAAATTGGTTTTGTCTCAAGTTTACAATCAGTTTTTACTACATTTTTTGGTGTTTGTGTAGAGCTAACTTTGGAAGTTTCTTTAGAAACACTCATCTCGTTTGTTTTTGTAGCTTGGGGTTTTTTTACTTCTACAGGCTTCGTCTCTTTGGCTTTTTTGGTTTCAAGAGGTCTAGTCTCTTGGGCTTTTTTAATATTTGTTGCCATTTGATCAGTTTGTTCAGTTGCTATTTGAGGCTTATTCTCTCTTACTACTTGTTGTGGCTGCTCTTTTTTATCACTTATAAGTTTTACTTTCCTATCACTATTGTCATTGGTTGGCAAATTTATTTGTTGATTTGTGCCATCAACTGGCTCAAAAGGATTGAGTCTTGCTGTACATCCAGAATAGATAACAGATAATACTAATAAAAATCTAATCATTGTTCAGGCTCCAAATTTTTAAGTTCAAAGTAATCTTTTTGCAAAGAAGCATTCTCAGATTGGAGTCTTTTGATCTCCTCTTCGAGTTGCACTTTTTTTGTTAAAAGATCATTATATGTATCAAGAGAGTTTTTTCCAGAAAAAAGTAAGCTTGCTATATAGTTAGCAAAAAAGATTGTTATAACTATAGATAAAACCAAGCTTGGAGTAAACTTTACGTCCCCCAATAACTCTCTTAATAATATTCTTAATCTCATTATTTTTTAGAAAAAGGTTGTTTTCCTAAATATTCACTATATCCAATCTCAGCTCCAATATCAAGAAGTCTATTGTATTTAGCGATTCGATCACTTCTTGCAGTTGATCCTGTTTTAATTTGACCACAGTTTAGTGCTACAGCAAAATCAGCAATAAATGCATCTTCAGACTCACCTGATCTATGTGACATTACACAGTTGTAATTATTTCTTTGAGCAAGTCTTATTGTTTGCATTGTTTCACTAACTGAACCTATTTGGTTTGGTTTGATTAAAATCGCATTTCCAATCCCTTTTTGTATCCCTTCAGCTAAGATATTTGCGTTTGTTACAAATAAATCATCTCCAACTAATTGCACTTTATTTCCAAGTCTTTCTGTTAAGATTTTCCATCCTGCCCAGTCATCTTCACTTAATCCATCTTCGATAGATACGATTGGATATTTGCTACATAGATCAGCATAGTACTCTACCATCTCTTCACTTGTAAGCTCTCTATTTTCGCTTTCTAATTTGTATTTTCCATTTTCACCATGAAGTTCACTTGCTGCAACATCAAGTGCGATAGCGATTTGCTCACCTGCTTTATATCCTGCTTTTTCAATCGCTTGCATGATCACTTGAATAGGCTCTTCGTTTGATTTTAGATTTGGTGCAAATCCACCCTCATCACCAACTGCTGTACTTTCACCCATATCATTAATAATTTTTTTAAGATTATGATACACCTCAGCAGATGCTCTTAAACCCTCGTTAAAGTTTTCAAATCCTACAGGCATTACCATGTATTCTTGGAAATCAACAGAGTTATTTGCATGCGCTCCACCATTGATGATATTAAGCATAGGAACTGGCATAGTCATCGCATTTGCTCCACCTAAATATCTATAAAGTGGCATTTTAAGACTTGCTGCTGCTGCTCTTGCAACTGCCATAGAAACACCTAAAACTGCATTTGCTCCAAGATTTCCGTAGTTGTGTGTACCATCTATATCTTTCATAGTTGCATCAACTTCTGCTTGATTATAAGGGCTCATTCCAATAAGCTCTTCTGAAATTGCTGTATTTACATTTTCAACTGCTTTTAAAACACCTTTTCCCATATATCTGTGATCTGCATCTCTTAACTCTAATGCTTCTCTTTTTCCAGTACTTGCACCACTTGGTACGATTGCACTTGCTTTAGTTCCATCACTAAGAACAACAGTAGCTCTTACTGTTGGGTTACCTCTACTATCCATAACTTCGTCTGCATAAACATTGTCAATATATACCATACTAATAATCCTTTGAAATTTTTATTTGGTTGATTTTACCATAATGTTTCTTAGCTTTTAAATCGATAAGTCTTTCAAAATCAGTTTCATTTATAGTGTTCTTCAATATAATAAAATTCAATAAGAAATTCACTACTAAGTACTACCAACCAATAAAACACTAAAAAAGTAGTCTTAGAATTGCTCTAA
>CALMBI010000057.1 GCA_937860115.1 uncultured Arcobacter sp.
TACTTTATAGTGCTCTTATCTCCTCTATGTGTGCTATTGAGGTAACAAAATCGTGGGAATCAAAACCACTTTTAAAAGTTCCAGAGAGTGTTTTACTCGATTCTACAAATAAACGGCTTTTTGTAGCAAATATCAATGGAGGGCCACTTGAAAAAGATGGCAATGGCTTTATTAGTATATTGGATCTTGATGGAAAAATCACATCACTTCAATTTGCAAAAGGATTTGATGCTCCAAAAGGGATGGCTCTATTTCATAATAAACTCTATGTAAGTGATATAAATACCCTTAGAGTAGTCGATCTTGAAAGTGGTAAAATTATAGAAAATTATCCTATTGAAGATGCAGAATTTTTAAATGACGTTGCTGTTACAAAAGATGGAGTTGTATATGTGTCTGATTTTTCATCTACAAATCAATCTGTTTATAAATTAGAAAATAAAAAGATTTCTAAATGGTTGGATAGTACAGATCTCGATGGTGAAAGACCAAATGGGCTTTGGATTACAAACAATGAATTAATGGTTGGAACTAAAGAGGGGACAATTTTTGGAATCGATCTCAAAACAAAAGAGCTTTCGTTATTTCAAAGAGAGATTGGAAAAAATGGAATCGATGGACTCCTACCTTATGATCAAACAAGCTATATCACATCAGATTGGGCAGGAAAAATTTTTATCTCAGATAGAGAAACATCGATTGAAATTCTAGATCAAACACCTCAAAAAATCAATGCAGCAGATATTTGGTACGATAGAAAAACACATAAACTCTATGTTCCTACATTTTTTGATAATAGAATTTTGTGTTATGATGTAAAAAAGTAAACCCAAAAAGCCCCATCATACGATGAGGCTTTTAGACTAATTTTTAAAACTTTTATAAAAGTGCCATCACTTCATCTGCAGCTTTGATAGTTGCTTTTATCTCTTTTTTTGTCATCGTTTCACAAATAAATCCAGCTTCATATTGGCTGCAAGCAAAATAAAATCCTCGTTTAAGCATCTCATGGTGGAAAGTTGCAAATCGTTTAAAATCACATTTTCCAACCTCTTTCATATTTGTAGGAACCTCTTGGCAAAAGAAAAATCCAAACATACTTCCTCTTGTATCAACTTGAAGTGGGATATTATGCTTCTTAGCTACTTTTTTTAGCCCAGATGTCAGCATCACAGCTTTTTCATTTAACTTATCATAAAGTTTTTTATCTGCTTTTATTTTTCTAAGACTCACAAGCCCAGCTGCCATCGCTACTGGATTTCCACTTAATGTTCCTGCTTGATATACTTTTCCAAGTGGGCTTAAGTGTCCCATGATAAAGTTATTTGCAGCAAATGCTCCCACAGGCATCCCAGCACCTATAACTTTACCAAAAGTGATGATATCAGCTTCGATATCATTTATCCCGTATGAACCTTTTGCAGATGCTCTAAATCCACTCATAACTTCATCAAAAATCAAAAGTGCTCCATGTTTTGTACAAAGCTCTCGACAAGCTTTTAAAAACTCTTCACTTGCAGGAACTAATCCCATATTTCCAGCAATTGGCTCTATAATCAAACAAGCGATATCTGAAGATTCTTTAAAACACTTTTCTAATTGCTCAATATTGTTGTATTCACTTAAAATTGTATGTTTTATAAGGTCACTTGGAACACCTGGACTACTTGGAGCTCCAAAAGTTGCCATTCCACTTCCCGCACTTACAAGTAAGCTATCGCTATGTCCATGGTAACAACCCTCAAATTTGATGATGTCATTTTTCCCTGTAACCCCTCGTGCAAGTCTTATAGCACTCATAACTGCTTCAGTCCCGCTACTTACAAATCGTACCTTGTCAATATGTGGAAACATCTCTACGATTTCATTTGCAAGTTCTGTTTCGAGCTCAGTTGGAGCTCCAAATGAAAGACCTAGTTTAGCTGTCTTTATTACTGCTTTTTCGATATCTTTATCACAATGTCCAAAAATAAGTGGACCCCAACTTTGAACAAAATCAAGGTATTTATTCCCATCTACATCATAAAGATAACTCCCTTTCCCTTTTGTGATAAATGGAGGTGTTCCGATAACACCACCAAAAGCTCGAACTGGGGAATCAACTCCACCTGGAATTACTACTTTTGCTTCTTCGTATGCTTTTATACTTTTTTTGAACATAAATTTTTTCCTTTTTATATGTTAATTATTGAGAATTGTAAAACTGATAAAGATTAAAAAATTGAAACTTTTAAGATTTATCTAAAGTTGTCAAATACAAGCGGAGCTTTAAGCTCTAAACCTTTAAGATGTCTCATCACAGCTTGTAAATCATCAAGATTTTTTCCGCTTACTCGTATCTCATCACCTTGATTTGCTGCTGTTACTTTAAGATTAAGTGATTTTATCTCTTTTTGGATAATTTTTGCTTCATCAGATTCTATAGTATCAACTATTTTATAAGTAAACTTTCTATTGCCACCACTTGCATCTTCAGCTTTCACTTCTTCTAGAGAGTTAATCGATACTCCTCTTTTGTTCATTTTAGAGATAAGTATATCTTTCATCGCATCTATTTTATTATCACTTTGAGAAAGAAGTGTTAAAACTTTTGCTCCCATATTTAAGTCATACTCTTTTGGAATCCCTTTAAAATCATATCTTGTATCGATCTCTTTTTGTGCTTGGATAAGTGCATTTTTCATTTCACTCATATCTAATTTTGCTGAAATATCAAAACTATGTTCTTTTGATTTTGCCATTCAAATATCCTTTTTTTGATTTTATTAATTTTAGCCAAAAGGTGCTAATAAAACAAAAAAAAGCC
>CALMBI010000058.1 GCA_937860115.1 uncultured Arcobacter sp.
TATAAAAAATCAAACACTAAACTAATTTGTGTGCCTTATCGCACAAAACAGGAGGAATAATTATTAAAAGTTACTATAGAAATAAAGATGAGAAATCCATCTGATTATTTATAAATGTATAGGATGAATAGGATCTATAGGTTATTTTTAACTTTAAAAAAAAATTGCAATAAGAAAAATATGTGTAAATAAAAACTTCCTAAGTTGCAAAAAACCTATTTATCCTATAGATCCTATTTTTATGTAGTATTAGCTCCAAAAAAAGTTTTTTCACGATAAACTCACTGTTAAGCCAATTATTTTTTTTGAACAATACGATTTGTACATAATCGTTAAGAGAGTATTTTTAAAATTGCAAGAATTAGAATATGATAAGCTCACTTTTGACTCATTATTGGGAAAATAAGCCAATTATAGCAGATTGATAAGCTCACTATTGTATAAAGCAAATGAGCTTACTGTATACTTTAATATTATACAATCTCTAAATATGATAAAATCAAAAAAAATGTAAAGGATATGTGATGCAAACAATTAGTATTCAAGTTCCTGATAGTCTGTATAACCAACTTATAGCAAGTGGTATTGATATAAAAGAAAAGATGCAAGAAAGTTTATATGATTTTTTAGATGATGGATACCCATCAATTTCAACAACAGAAGCAAAAAAACGAGTAAGTGATGCTGTTGAGAGATATGAAAGTGGAACAGAAGATTATGTTAATAGTGAAGATTATCAAGTGCATATAGCTCAAACTATGGATAACTTAAAAAGAAAATATGCAAATAATTAGAGCACCTAAGTATCTTTACTGTTTAGATACTATACTTGATTTTATTGCACAAGATAGCTTTCAAAACTCTATGAATTTTTTAAATGGGCTTGATAAAGCAATTAAAAATCTAGTAAATATGCCATATAAATTTAGAAAATCACACTACTATAACAAAGATAATGTAAGAGATTTAATCTTTAAAGGATACACAATACCATATCTAATCGACAAAGAAAAAAATCAAATAGTAATACTTGATATTTTCAAATGGAGCAACCGATATGAGTTATCATAATGTTAGCATCATCAACTACTAGTGCTCGTGCCATATAATTTTGTCTGATTTATAAATTTAATGTATCAAAAATCTTAGTTTCAACATCCCTAAGACTAATAAAAGGCTTTGTTATATAATCATCTGCACCTATATTATAAGCTTCAGTCATGCTATCAATAGTAGTGTACGCTGTCATTAAAATAACTTTTGTAATTACTTGATTTTTTTTGATCTCTTTCAATATATCAATACCATTCGCTTGTGGCATCATAATATCCAATAGAATCAAATCATAAGAACCATTCATAATCGATTTATACGCTAAATCTGGATTAGAAAATGTTTCAATTTCAACCTTTTTATTTCTTGTAAGATATCTTATTAACACATTTAAAATATCTTGTTTATCATCTATAATTGCAATTTTTGGTAACACATATATCCTTTTATAAAAGAACTTATTGCTCTATTAAAACGTGCAAGAATGGCTTATCCAGAAACTGAAAGAGATGATTTACTTTCTCCAAAGCGTATAAGATTTAGAAAAAAAGATAAACCTTTGGAGTACAAAAATGAATCTAACTAATTTAACTTTAGAGGAACTGGCATCTTATGTATGTAATGAACTAGGAAAAAGAAATATAAAAGTAGTCTTATCTGGTGGTAGCTGTATGGAACTTTATACTAATGCAATGTATTCATCATATGATATAGATTTTGTGATGCGATATAGTTATAGTGTTAATCAAATAGAAAAAAACATGATTGAACTTGGATTTCAAATAGATGGTAAGTATTATATACTCGATGGAAGTAAATTTTTTATAGAAATTTTAACTCCACCAGTTGCAGTTGGAGATGAGTTTATTCAAAACTTTGCATCAAGAGATACAAAAGTAGGAACACTTAAACTTCTAACTCCAACTGATTATGTAAAAGATAGACTATGTGGATGTTTTTTACATAACGATAAACACTGTTTTGAACATGCTCTTGCTGTTGCTTCAAAAAATGAAATTGATACAAATAATCTAAAAAAATGAAGATAAATCAATGCAAAAAGGTGTTGAAGATTTTATTTTTTCACTAGATGTATTAAAAAATCCAACAGATGAAAATATTTCAAAATATCTTACCCAGTTTTGTAAACAAAATCATATTGATGTAAATGATGAGTTGGGTCAACAAGACTTAATAGATGATTTATCCCAAACATTTTTATGGAAGGAAGTATTTTCATCTTATACTAAAGATGAATTAGTTGAATATGTAAAATTTCGGCTTAATGAAAAAAATGGGTTGATGAGGAAACAAACGAAATAGTAATACTTGATATTTTCAAATGGAGCAACCAATAATTTTTATTGACTATTTTATGCAAAATTTTGCATTATTATTGATAGTTTTATTTAAAAATATTATTCAACACTTTTATAAAATTTATTGCCTGCTAAAAAGAGAATATGAACTTTTTTTAAGTTTTTTTTTGTAACATTCCAAAATATTTTCAAGCGAAAAGCATCAAGAAAATGAAATGCTGGATTAGCTCAGTTGGTAGAGCAGCTGATTTGTAATCAGCAGGTCGTAGGTTCAAGTCCTATATCCAGCTCCACTTTTTATTGCGGGCATAGCTCAGGGGTAGAGCGAAACCTTGCCAAGGTTTAGGTCGCGCGTTCGAATCGCGTTGCCCGCTCCAAATAAAATCTTCTAAAATTTACTATAAAGTTCTTGTTATGATTCAGAAAATACAATCTTTTTTTACTAATCCAAAGGTACAACATTCACTCCATTCAATAAAACCAGAAAAATCTCTTTTAGGATTTATTGGTATTGTCCTCTTTTTTATTATTCCAGAGATAGTAGCATTTATCTATAGTACAGAGATAACACAATATGCCAAACTTGGATTAGAAAATAACACAGGTTTCATAACTTATTATTACGATTTATTACTTATGCTTTTTGAAGAGGGTGGAAGCTGGTTTAATCTTGCTTTTGGGGTAGGATTATTAGTTTGGCTTTTTAAATCTGATAATGCTTAATTGAGTGAAATATAAAATAGTT
>CALMBI010000059.1 GCA_937860115.1 uncultured Arcobacter sp.
CAATCTCATCTACAAGTTCATGAAAAGTTAAAAGATTTTCACAATAAACAACAGATCTTTTTATCATCTCTTCTTTTGTTTCAAACTCTTTTGCTTCATTTTGATCTACGGTGACATCACTTATCTCAAGTACAAGATAATCTTCTTGAAGGTGAAGAGCAAAAAATAATCTTTTATCTTGAAATGAATCATAAAAAATATGTGTTTTTTGCTCTTTGTTTTTGAGAGTGATGATGGTTTCTATTCGTTTTGTTATATGCGATGGAAGTTGTTTGGTGATACAAGTCTCTAAAAGATCGTTTGGTTCTTTATGCAACAATCTTGAACAATTATCACTTACTTGCAAAATTATCAAATTTTCATAGTCTAAAACAAACATAAATCCAGATTGTTGAATTTTAGAAAGTAGGTGTATAGGTTCTTGATCACATGTTGTGAGTTGCTGCACATTTATCATATAGCCTCCCAAATTCTTCATAGAGATCACATACTGCAAGGATAAATTGATTCTCTAAATTATGAGTAGTTACATAGTTTTCTAGTTGTATCATAAAGTTTTTCCAATTTTCGAAAAAAACCATTTGATTCATTTCAAGAAATAAAAATCTATGATCTTCCCCCATCATTCTTTTGGCTACTTTTAGGATGTGAAATGCTCCATGACGCGAACCTTCCATAAGGTAGATAGCACCAAGTACAGCCAAAAAATCATCCATGAAAGAGGGATCAAAATCTATTTTTGAAGGGGTTTCGCGAAGTAAAATAAGTTCATCTTTGAGATCATTCACTCTTGAGTTGTAGATGATCCCAATCTTTTGCAGTTTTTCTTGGAAGAGTAGAATTTTCTCTTCAAGTGGACTCCAAATTTGATATTGAGTTTGTAAAAAACGAATGTAATCAGCACGAGTTGGATTTGGGCCAAAGAGAGAACTATTGATAAAATGTGACTCAAGTTGGTCATGATAAGGCTTTGTTTTTATTTTGAGCATTTGAGCAAACATAATGTGAGCCTTTTATAGTTAGATCTAACATTGTAGTCTTTTATTCTTAAATGAAGTAACTACGATCTAAAGTATTGTTGGATCATAGTTACTAATGGTAACTTTATCTTAAATGAGATTTTCTTAAATGTTCTATTCGATCTTCCAAACTCGGATGGGTACTAAAAAGTGAGACTAAACTTTTTCCGTTGATCCCAAAAGCTTTGACACCCTCTGGTAGAGTTGATTCCTCATTTCTTCGTCCAAGAGCTTGAAGTGCAGCGATCATATTTGCTTTGCTAGACAGTCTAGCACCTGCTTCATCTGCTCTAAATTCTCTGTATCTTGAAACAGCAAATACAATGAGTGAAGCCAAAATACCAAATACTACCTCTGCAATAATCGTAGTGATTGTGTAACAA
>CALMBI010000060.1 GCA_937860115.1 uncultured Arcobacter sp.
AGTTCACTACTTTTTGTTTTAAATGGATCACTTACTGTGATATCTGGATAATAACTATTATTGATTTTGATATTGATATCATCTCCAATCTCTACAAAAAAATCTGGAATAATATAAGGCTGTTCACTGATGTAAGCGATCGCTGGAGGGGAATTAAATCTATGAATAAGATCTTTTGCTTCTTCAAATCTATGGTGTTTGTGAAATTTGTCAATATTTTTTAGATTTTGGATCAGTTTTGTGCTAAAACTACTCAGTTCATCATCAATATCAAGTTGTGAGAGTTGAAATAAAAACGGCTCTTCAAGATTAATAGCCCCAATCCCTGCAGGTTCAAGATAAGCAAATCGTTTTCTTACACTCTGCACAAATTCTTCTGTTGTACTACATTTTTGTGCAATAAATTCAATATCCCCTTCAAAATACCCTTCATTGTTGATATAAAAAAGGATCTCACGAGCTACTTTTTGAGAATTTGGTGTAGGAAAAAGATGCCCATAGATTTGATTGTACACAAAATCATAGAGTGATTCTTCATACAAAGTCATATTTTCAATAAAATTTCTTTTATCAAATTCACTATCACCGCCAAAACTTCCTCCCCCAATATAATCAGACTCAAATGATGATTTACATTCTAAAAATGGATTTTCATAACTATACTCTTTAAAAATAGTCTCTAAATCTTGGATTGGTGCTTGCAGTAACGGAAGCCACATTTTGAGTGAAAGTTGAAGATTTTGTTTTTGTTTAACGCCTAAGTGCAGTGCCATATATCACTCCTTTAAAAAAAGAAGTATATCTAAGAGTTAGCATTAAATATACAATAAGATTGTATCTTTTTTATACAATACAGACACTTTTCTTAAAAAATATAAAATTCCTATAATTAACTAGCACTCTAATTTTTTGAGTGCTAATATTTCGATATTATTTCAAAAAATACGAGGAGGAACACTATGGAACAAATAAAAACATTTTTTTTACTTACAACACTTTCTATTCTTTTTGTAACTATTGGATTTTCATTTGGTGGTAATGGTGGAGCGATGATCGCTTTACTCATAGTAGGTGGTATGAATTTTTATGCATACTATTTTTCTGATAAACAAGTGTTAGCTCACTATGATGCACAAGAACTTCCAAGCGGACATAATATCTATAGAATGGTAGCTAAACTTACAAGTAGAGCAAATCTACCTATGCCAAAAGTCTATATCATACAAGACCCTATTCCAAATGCTTTTGCAACTGGTAGAAATCCACAAAATGCAGCAGTTGCTGTTACGAGTGGACTTTTAGATATTTTAGATGATAGAGAGATCGAAGGGGTTATCGCTCATGAACTCTCTCATGTAAAACATTATGATATTTTAGTTGGAACGATCGCAGCTACGATCGCTGGAGCGATAGCATGGATTGCTAATATTATGCAATTTAGTTCAATGATGGGGCAAAATAACAATAGAAATATCAATCCAATTGTGATGATAATTTTGGCTTTACTCTTACCAATAGCAGCTAGTGTGATCCAAATGAGTGTGAGTAGAAGTAGAGAATATATGGCAGATGAGGGTTCAGCATATTTGACACAAGATCCATCTGCTTTGCAATCAGCACTTATGAAGCTTGAAAACTATGCAAAAAGAGGAATGTTACATAATGCCACAGAACAATCAGCGCATATGTTTATCATCAATCCATTTAGTGGAAAAGATATCAGTTTTGGATCACTCTTTAGAACACATCCAAGCACTGAAGATAGAATTCGGCGTCTTGAAGCGATTAAAAGAGAGATGAGAAGATAAACGCTATAATGCAAATAAAAAAAGTGAAGTGAAAATATGCTAGAAAATAAAAAACATATAATTTTTGATTTAGATGGGACACTTATAGACAGTGCTCCTGATCTTTGTAAAAGTGTAAATTTAATGCTTACACATTTAGGAAAAAAAAGATTTGGTCTTAAAGTTGTTAGAAAATGGATAGGAAATGGTGCAAGAGTTTTGGTCCATAGAGCACTTAGTGGTTCTAAAGAAGTAGATCTAAATATAGATGACAAAATTATTGATGATGGCTTGGAGATCTTTTTTGGCTATTATGAAAAAAATCTTTGTGTAGAGACAAAATTGTATGATGGAGTAAAGGAGACTCTAGAGTATCTTTATGATAAACACTACGCACTCTCAATTGCTACAAATAAACCACATAGGTTTGTCGCTCCAATATTACAAGGACTGCAGATTGAAAATTTATTTAGTGCTACACTTGGCGGGGATAGTTTAGATGTGAAAAAACCAGATCCAAAACCATTAATACATATTTGTTCCCAAACAAATTTTACTATCGATGAAAGTGTCATGATAGGTGATTCAAAAAATGATATTTTAGCCGCTAAAAACTGTAATATGGATGTGATAGCTCTTACATACGGTTACAATCAAGGGGATGATGTGACAATATTTGAACCTACTTTTATTGTTAAAAAATTTGCAAAAATACAACAATTGCTTTAAAACTTTAATTTGATTATAGATTGAACTAAAAAAATTTTATGAAACTTTATAGCAAATCGAAATACTGCTATAAAGTTTTTTGGAGATAATTATTGTTGTGAGATTAGTATTTAAGTCTTACTACACCATTTGATGATGCAATTTTCATTTGACATGAAAGTCTAGAATTTGGTGTACAAGTACCAGAACAGATCTCTTTAAGCACTTTTACTTCTTTATCTGTTTTTGGAGAAAGAAATTCCATCCCTTGAACCACTTCTACTACACACGTACCACATTCACCATCTCTACATCCAAATGGAAGTGCTGAACCACTTGCCTCTACGATATCTTGGATTGTACTACCCTCTTTTACATTGATCGCTAAAAAATCATTGATTATTTCTACTCTTGTTGTCATTTCTTTGTTCTCCTTAAAATTTGTCCCAAATTTGAAGGGACCTTGTGTTAAATGTTTACTTTTAACGGCTTAATAAGATTAAGCCTAAAGTAACAAATCCTAAAGGGAAATCAGAAGATTTCCTATTTTACAAACTAAATGGTTTGATTAAAACATCACCTTTGATAAGCATCATTGGTGCGATTCTGATTTTTGGACTAATTGTATATTGTTGGCAAATATCAGCATCTTCAGCAGATATAGCACCATACTCAACTAATAATTCTAACTCTTCATCTTCCATATAACTTGTAGGTTCCTCATCTGTTATATGCTCCACACTTACAAGACACCCTCTATAGTCATCTTTACAAACTCCAATAGGGATCCCTTTATCTTTTGCTAATCGTACTAACGGTTCACCGATTTTTGCATCATAGATTTTAAGAGCATCTACAAGCATTTTTTCACCCTGCTCAACTAACTCTTCATACGTTCTAAATGAGTATCTATGGGCATCTTTAAAAAATTTGTTTGTAACAACAATTTTGTCAGCTATCACAACAGCTCGCCCAAATCCCTCGTGACTCATCTCCATAACAACACTACACATAATCCCATTTTTGAGTTCAAACGCTAAAGCGATCGCTTGAAAAATAAGTCTGATATCTTGAATTTGTCTCTCATCAATATCAGCAATCACTGGGATATTTTTCAGATCCTCTTTTGATTTCACATACTTTTCTTTTAAAATATCTTCATCACTTTTATTTGCCCATGTACCAAATTGATCTAGTGCTCGTACTTGCCCTATCAGTGTTTCTATAAAAAGACTCATTATGCAGCCTTTTTTTCAATAATTTTTTTGATAAATGGTGGTGGATTTGTACCTAACATTTTTGTAAGTTTGTTTAGTTCATCTTTGATAGCTACGACTTCTTTGTATTTAATAGGGAAAATCCCACTATTGATAAGTTTTGCTGCAGCTGCTGGTCCAATATCTACAAAATAAACGATATCGATTCCAAATAATGAAGCAATAGTAAGATCTGTATCTTTTTCTTTAATCTCTATAATACGTGAAGCTGTATATTCTTGTTCTGATACATCAAATACATAAAATCTTTTTGCACTTCCAAAGTGTGCATCTATATCTTCTAAATTTGTTGTAGCAAATGCTACTCTTACATATCCATCTGGTTTTACTTGATCCATGATAACTCCTTATAAAATGTTTCACTTTAAAAGGTGATCACCTAATGATCTTCAATCTCAAACCTTTTTATGAAACCTGTTATTAGAGTATTCAATAAGTGTTCCATAGAAAATAATCATTGTGATCTTTCAAATGGTATAGATTTTGCATTTCGATTCAAAAATATACAGGTTACTCAAATGAAGATCACAAAAGCAAAACAAAAAGATATAGATGATGTTTTAGAGTTATTAGGGGAGCTTTTTACACAAGAAGTTGAATTTGCATTTGATAGAAAACTACATACAAAAGGGCTTAAAATGATCCTTAAAGATAAAAAAATCGGTGAAATCTTTATCGTCAAACAAAAAGATAAAGTGATCGCTTGCCTTAATATCCTCTATACTATAAGTACAGCATTAGGGGCAAAAGTAGCCCTTTTTGAAGATATTATGGTCAAACAAGAGTTTCAAAGCAAAGGGATAGGGACAAAACTTCTTCAAAAAGCGTTGCATTATTTAACAAAAAAAAAGATCAAAAGGGTAACACTTCTTACGGATGGAGATAATTTTAGAGCACATCAGTTTTATCAAAAGATAGGATTTATTCCATCAACAATGAAACCATTTCGATTAAGGATGCAACAACCATGGGAGCAATAGAAGAAAAAATCAAACAAGATTTAATGGGTCAAATTTTTAGTGATAGTTTTAAAATTTATGAATTTATTGATAATAGATTTGATTTAAATGAAGAAGAAAGATCACTCATCATCTCAAAATTAAACACTTTAAATAATGAACTTACTCAAATTTTAAAAGAGATAAAACTATCTTAGTAGATATTATTTCAATAAAAAGAGAATTTTATGCCCTATTTTCACACACAAACAAATCATTCTTATATGAGTATTCGAAAAAGTCAATTTTTTCTTGATTGGCGAACACAACCTAAAAACTTCAAATTATATCCTCATTTTCAAATACGGTTTAAAATAGATGATTTTGAAGCACTAAAAGATCTCAATCTTATCGGTGGGATCACTTTTGAAAAACAATTTCCACAAGGAAAATACTATCTAAGGACCAATCCAACAGCAGGTGGTTTATTTCCTTGCGAAATCTACCTACAGATAAGAGGAGTGCAAGGGATAATCAGTGGAATCTATCACTATGAACCTATGAGTGCAACGATTTGCCTTATACATGAGATCGATAGTGATGGAGTCGAACACTACTTTCCAAACCAAAATAAACAACAAGGGATCATTTTTTTGATCTCATCAGTTTATTTTAGAAGTAGTTGGAAATACAGAGATCGAGCGATAAGATATATTTTACTTGATAGTGGCCATGCACTTGGGGCAATCTATGCTGCTATGTGTGTAAGAGGTGAAGAGAGTACAATCAATTTTGACTTTGATAAACTTACACTGAATAGTATCTTTGGGATGAGAGATGATGAGATGCTTATGGTTTCACTCCAAAATACGAATCAACAAAGCACTCTCGCTCAAAATATCAAGTTACAGTTTCCTTATGTCGCGGGATGTGATTTTTTAGAAACGAACCATTTTATAGAAGAAGCCTATCAAAAAAGTGCAATCTTTCATGATCAACTAATACAAAAAATATCTTTTTTTGATGGAATGAATAGTACAGAACTTAAAAATGCAATCCTTTCAAGAAGATCGATCAGAGCTTTTAAAAAACTTTCTATCACAAAAGAGGAGTTTGATTTTATTGTAAAAGATATTTTTGATTTTGCTAAAAATCATTCTATTGATATCTTTTACACTCTTCATAATGTTGATGAACTAGATCAAGGACTCTATAAAAACGGAACACTTCAAAAAAAGGGATATTATAGTGGAAAATCAAAATATCTTAGCCTTGAACAAAATCTAGGTGGGGATAGTTGTGTAACATTTTATTTTACTTCAAAGGAAATAGAAAAATATCAAAAAGTCACTATTTTAAGTGGATTTCTTGCACATATTATTTATCTAAAAAGTGAGATAAAATCGATAGGTTGTAGCGGCATTGGAGCATATTATGATGAAGATACTAAGGAGTTTTTAAATACAAAAAATAACATTTTGTATCTTTTAGCAATCGGACGATAAATGAAACTGTTTTATCAATTTATTTATACTTTAATATTAAGTACTCTCACCTAATAAATCTTTAAAAAAGAGGCTATAGATTAGTGCTAGTGTGAGGCAGAATTTTGAAGGTTTGCTAATGCAAATCGAAAAATTCTAACAAAACAATAGTGCTGATATATAGTCTTATAACTATCCTACTA
>CALMBI010000061.1 GCA_937860115.1 uncultured Arcobacter sp.
ATGGTTGCAATTGGATATTTATTAAATTCAAAAGTAAAAATCCCACATCTTTAATTATATACATTTTTAAAAAAAGGTGAGAAAGAAATTCTCACTTTTGTAAGGTCATTTTTATGATAAAAGTTTTGGAGAATTGGCCGGAATAGCATTAGCTTGTGATGACACAACAGAACCAACAACAGCATTAATACTTGCACTTGTAAAATCTGCCGTATTTTTACCAAAATCAATACTTTTAAATGATGCTTCTTGTGTAGATTTTTCTATCTCTGTATTGATAATTTTTAAAGAACGATTAGTTTCTTTTTGAAGTGTATCATCAAAAAACTGTTTTTCTTGAGAAATGATCTCAATTTGTTGATCAATTGCTTTTATAAGGTCAGCAGGAGTTAATGGTTTTGCCCCTAGTATGCCATCAAAATAGTTATGACTATCTGTATTTTCTTGATATTTTGCAAAATTTTTATTAATATCTGATGATAGATAATTGTACTTTGACATTAGTTCTTCTACTGATGGTTGAAGATCGATTAATGTTTTAATATCGCCACTATCGATACTCGTTTGCGTTGCATCTTTTAATGTTGTTAAGATTGAAGATTGCATCTCTATATTTCTTAATGAAATCTGAGCACTTGAAATATTATCCATCATAGATTTTAAAGTGATACTAAGTTCACTTCTTCTTGGTTCAGATGGTAAATCTACAGAGAATGTATTAGTATTCTCTTTTGTAAAATCTATTTTTTCAAGGGCTTGAACATTTATAGAACTAGATAACGTAGAACTATCAACACTGGTCATTAAAGAACTATTTATATAATCACTATTTACTTCCAAAACAAACTCCTTATATAGATTTTTACTCTGTATTATAGTGTTATAAAAATTAAACTTTTCTTAGAATTAGTTAAAAATTATAATTTTTTAAGGATTTATTTGATAATGAGTTTTAAATTTTATAAGAATTTTTTTCAATTACTTGTAACATAGAGTTTATTTTAAAATCTCATTAAAATTTAATAATCTTTTAAATATAATCCGACCTAATTTTACACATTATATTTTACTCTAATATTGTTATTTAGTGGTTGAAATGATTAAAGGAGATTGGCATGCGAATTACTGGTGCTAAAATGGTTATTAAAGCTCTTGCTTTGGAAAATACAGAGGTTGTATTTGGATACCCAGGTGGAGCGATTATGAATGTTTATGATGAAATTTATAAACAAAAAGATTTCCAACATATTCTAACAAAACATGAACAAGGTGCTGTGCACGCTGCAGATGGATATGCAAGAGCTACAGGAAAAGTTGGTGTTTGTATTGTTACTTCAGGCCCTGGATTTACAAATGCTGTTACTGGTTTGGCTACAGCTTATATGGATTCAATACCTATGGTTTGCATTAGTGGGCAAGTACCAAATGCTATTATAGGAACAGATGGTTTCCAAGAGATAGATGCTGTTGGTATCTCTAGACCTTGTACAAAACATAATTTTTTGGTAACTACAATTGAAGAGTTACCAAGAGTATTAAAAGAGGCATTTTATATTGCTCAATCAGGTAGACCTGGACCTGTTCATGTTGATATTCCAAAAGATGTTACTGCTGAACTTGGGGTTTTTGATTATCCAACAGAGATAAATTTATCTACATATAAACCTACAATTAAAGGGAATGCAAGGCAAATTAAAAAAGCATTAGAAGAGATCTCTCAAAGTAAAAGACCATTATTGTATATTGGTGGTGGAGCTATATTATCAAATTGTGCTGATGAGATTAAAGAGTTTGCAAAATACACAGGAATACCTGCTGTTGAAACTTTAATGGCAAGAGGTGTTATGGGAAGTCAAAATGAACTTCTTTGCGGTATGCTTGGAATGCATGGAGAATATGCAGCTAATATTGCAATGTATGAAACAGATTGTATTATCTCTTTAGGTGCTAGATTTGATGATAGGGTAACAGGAAGACTAGATAAATTTGGTAAACATGCAAAAATTATCCATGTTGATATCGATCCAGCTAATATTGGAAAAATAGTACATATTAACTATCCAATCGTTGGGGATCTCAAAACAGTTATGGCTGATATGTTAGTGTATGCTAATGAGTGTACATTTAACGACTATACTCATTGGGTTGACACAATTAAAAAGAATAGAAAAAATAAACCATTAACATATTTTGATAATGGTGAAGCATTAAAACCACAGTGGGTAATCGAAAGAACAGGTGAACTTTTAGGTGATAAAGCGATCATCTCAACAGATGTTGGACAACATCAAATGTGGGCTGCTCAATTTTATCCATTTAATTATCCAAGACAATGGGTGACAAGTGGTGGACTTGGAACAATGGGATATGGATTACCAGCAGCTATGGGAGTAAAAAGAGGATGCCCAGAAAAAATCTCTATAAACTTTACAGGTGATGGTTCAATTATGATGAATTGTCAAGAGATTATTACGTGTACTCAATATAATCTTCCAGTTGTAAATATTATTTTAAATAACAATTATCTCGGGATGGTAAGACAATGGCAAACATTTTTCTATCAAGATAGATTGTCAGAAACTATTTTAGAAGTACAACCAAATTTTCAAATGCTTTGCGAATCTATGGGTGGGGTTGGATATAGAGTAACTACAAAAGAAGAGTTTGATAAAGCTTTAAATGATGCTGTTGCTTCAAATAAAACTGCATTTATAGAAGTTATGATCGATAGAAGAGAAAACGTATTCCCAATGGTACCAAATGGACATGCGCTTAATGAGATGATCTTATTAGAAGAAGAGGAGACAAAGTAATGAAAAGTGCACATGATTTTTACAATTCTACTGAAAAAAGAGAAGTTATTTCAGTAATCGTACAAAATGAAGATTCTGTACTTTCAAGAATCTCGAATCTATTTTCTGCGCGTGGATATAATATTGATAGTTTAACTGTAGCACCAGTACCAAATTCTGAATATTCTAGATTTACTATCGTAACAGTTGGTAGTGCTCGAACGATTGATCAAATTGTAAAGCAATTAAATAAACTCATACCTGTATTAAAAGTAATTGAACATAAAAATTTTATTGAAAAAGATACTGTTTTAGTTAAATTACCTATAATTGAACAAAGTTTAAGTGATATAAGTGTGTTAGCAAAAACATACAATGGATCAATTCAACACGTAACAGATGATTCTATTGTTGTTTCAGCTACGGATGATCCAAAAAGAATTCTTGATTTTATAAAAATCATTCAAAGATTTAACCCTACTGAGATTGTTAGAAGTGGTGTTGTTTCTATAGAGAGATAATAAAAAACTTAAATTAAAAAAATAGTTGATATAATTAGACCATATCAAAAAATGAGGTCAATTATGAAACAAATCTTACTTGGAATTCTAACTACATCAGCATTTTTAAGTGCTGGTGTTGATATGGAATCTTGCAAACATTGCCATGGAGCAGATTGGGAAAAAGCTGCACTAGGTTCATCAAAAATCGTTCGAGATATGACAAAAACTGAAGTTACTGAGGCGCTTCTTGGGTACAAAAATGGTACCTATGGTAGAAGTATGAAAGGCGTTATGTATACAAATATCAAAATGTATAGCGATGAGGAACTCAAAAATACTGGAATAGGTTTAGATAAAAAAGTAATAAGAGGAGAGTTTAATCCTAATATAGATGTAAAAAGCTGTAAAGCGTGTCATGGAGCAGATTGGGAAAAAGCAGCACTTGGCTCTTCAAAAATAGTTGCTGATATGACAAAAGATGAGATTAGTGAAGCACTTTTAGGATACAAATATGGTACTTATGGTGGAAGAATGAAAGGTGTAATGCACACGAATGTTAAGATGTATTCTGATGAAGATCTTAAAAATAGTGGAATCGGTCTTGATAAGAAAAGATTAAGAGCAAATTTTAATCCAAATATAGATGTAAAAAGTTGTAAATCATGTCATGGAGCAGATTGGGAAAAAGCAGCACTTGGCTCTTCAAAAATAGTTGCTGATATGACTCAGCAAGAGGTAAGTGATGCGCTTATTGGATACAAGTATGGAACATATGGAAGATCTATGAAAGGTGTAATGCATACAAATGTTAAAATGTATTCAGATGAGGATTTAAAAAACTCAGGGATTGGAAAATAAGTTCTTATCTTTTGTTTATAGCATTTATGGTAAAATCTTCGTTTATTGAAAATTATTATCATAAGGGGAGACTTTGAAATTACAAGAGATTAGTAAAAGCCTTGGTATATCATGTGAAAGTGATCTTGAAGTTTCTGGTTTAAACACTTTAAAGGACGCTTCAAATAGTGAAATCTCTTTTTTAGAAAATAAAAAATATTTATCTGATCTATTAACTACAAAAGCTGGTGCTGTATTTGTTACTCCTGATTTAATTGATCAAGTACCAATAGATACTATAGCATTGGTATGTGATAATCCTTATATAAATTTAGCTAAATGTTCACAATTTTTTGCACCAAAAATCATTGAAACGGATGGTAATGAGCCAATAATAGGCGAAGATACTATTATTATGAATAATGTTTTTATTGGTAAAAATACACAAATTGGACTTAACTGTAGGCTGATGTCTGGAGTATTTATAGGTGATAATGTAATCATTGGAAATAATGTTACACTCTATCCAAATGTGGTCATCTATAGAGATTGTGTTGTTGGAAATGATGTAATGATCCACGCTGGAACAGTGATTGGAAGTGATGGATTTGGTTTTGCACACACAAAAGATGGCAAATATATCAAAATATATCAAAATGGAAATGTGATAATAGGTAATAATGTTGAGATTGGGGCAAATTGTGCTATTGATAGGGCTGCATTTAGATCAACTACAATAGAAGATGGTGCTAGACTTGATAATCTTATACATATTGCACATAACTGCATTGTTGGTAAAGGATCAATCTTAACTGGGCAAGTTGGCCTTGCTGGTTCTACTATTTTAAAAGAGTATGTTGTAATGGCAGGACAAAGTGCTGTGACTGGACATCTTGAAATAGCACCTTTTACTACTATTTCGGCACGTGGAGTCGTTAGTAAATCTATAACAGAACCAAAAAAACAATGGGCTGGCTTCCCTTTGATGGAACACAAAAGTTGGCTTAAGTTACAAGCAAAGATAACAAGATTACTTATAAAGGATAACAAATAGTACCAAAAATATTATATTTTATTGTCGGATTTATTTTAATCTATTTTTCATTTTCTATTTTTGTTCCGTCTGAAGAGATAGTTGGAACAGTTGGTTACAGTGTCGCTATCTATTCTCATGAATATTTTGGATATATCTCATATGTCTATCTTTTTGGACTTATTTTTACACTTTATAGATTGATAATGATTAAAAAACCTGATGAAGAATTTTGGATTAAATTTGGAATCGGTTTTTTTCTTTTTATCAATTTGGTATTACTACAAGCTTTAATATTTGAAGATAATTTATCTGGGAAAATTGGTGAGAGTTTAGTAGGATTTTTAAGCCCAGTTATTGGGGTTGCAGGAATTTGGATATTTGTCATTATTGGACTCATTGTTGGAACTTACATGCTTCTTCATTATAATGATTTTGATTTTGACGAGTTTCTTGGAAAAGTTATTGCATTTTTAAAACCAAAAGAGAAACCAAAAACGGTACTAAAGGAGAAACAAACTCCCCAACAAAAAACAAAACCAAAAGAGTCTGCAAGTGTAAAAGCAGATGATCAAGAGAAAAAACTAAAAGAGATAGAAGCGAAATTAGCAAAATTAGATAATGAATTAGATGCAAAAAGTGATGAAACAAAAGAACAACTTCAGGATACTCAAGTTGAAATAGCTTCTCAAAAAGAAAAAGTAACTATAGTAGCAGAACTAGAAGAGAATAAAAAGCTTTTAGAAGATATCGATGTTGGAAATGTTGAAAAACCAAAAGATTTTAAATTACCACCAGCAGATTTTTTTGCAAAACCCGCTAAAACAAAAATGAAAATCAATGAATCTGCAATTGATAAAAAAATTGAAGATCTTTTAGAAAAACTGATGCAATTTAAAATTGAAGGTGATGTCGTTAGAACATATACAGGTCCAATTGTTACAACATTTGAATTTAAACCAGCTCCAAATGTAAAGGTTTCTAAAATTTTAGGCCTTCAAGATGACTTAGCAATGGCTTTAAAAGCACAAACTATAAGAATTCAAGCACCCATTCCTGGAAAAGATGTTGTTGGTATAGAGGTTCCAAATGAAAATATGGAAACAATATATTTTAGAGAGATGTTAGAGAGCGAGATATTTAAAAATAGTAAATCTCCGCTTACTATGATATTAGGTAAAGATATCGTAGGTCAACCATTTGTGACTGATCTTAAAAAACTTCCGCATCTCTTAATTGCTGGCACAACAGGAAGTGGAAAATCTGTTGGTATTAATGCTATGATACTTTCATTACTATATAAAAATTCCCCAGATAATTTAAAACTTATTATGATAGATCCCAAAATGCTTGAATTTTCTATATATAATGATATTCCACACCTTTTAACTCCAGTGATTACAAGAGCAACTGAAGCTATAAATGCATTAGCTAATATGGTAAAAGAGATGGAGAGACGTTATTCTATGATGGCTAAAACAAGAACAAAAAATATAGAAAACTATAATGAAAAAGCTTCACAAGAAGGGTTTGAGCCTTTTCCTTATATCGTGATTATTATAGATGAGTTAGCAGATCTTATGATGACTAGTGGAAAAGAGGTTGAGATTAATATTGCAAGACTTGCTCAAATGGCAAGAGCGAGTGGTATCCACTTAATAGTAGCTACACAAAGACCATCTGTTGATGTTGTTACAGGACTTATTAAAGCAAATCTACCTAGTCGTGTAAGTTACAAAGTTGGACAGAGAGTTGATAGTAAAATTATCCTTGATTCTATGGGAGCTGAGTCTTTACTTGGAAGAGGGGATATGCTTTTTACACCTCCAGGTATGAGTGGCTTGGTGCGAATCCATGCTCCATGGAGTGATGAAAAAGAGATCGATAAAGTGGTTGAATTTTTAAAAGATCAAAGAGAAGTACAATACGATATTAGTTTCTTGAAAGAAAAAAATGATGATTTTAGTGGCGGTTCAACAACTAGTTTAGGTGAACTTGATGAACTTTTTGAAGAAGCAAAGCTTATAGTTATACAAGATCAAAAAAGTTCAATTAGTTATCTTCAAAGAAGATTAAAAATTGGATACAACAGAGCAGCTAGTATAGTTGAGCAATTAGAACACAATGGAATATTATCTCCGGTTAATGCAAAAGGAAATAGAGATATTTTAATTTAAATATAGTACAATTGTTTTGATTTTAATATAAGGAGTAGATTATGAATACAAGTATAGTAGGAAGACACGTTAACGTTACAGAGGAGTTAAAAAGTCATATTCATAATACAATTGATGCGTTCAAAAAATATAATTTGGATATCGTTTCTGTAAACGCTATTATCTCTCAAGAACAAAAACATGGAAAAAATGTAATTACATTTGAATATGTACTGAATATTGCTCACCAAGATGCAATAGTTGTAAAACAAAAAGATAAGGATCTTCATGCTGCAATTGATATTGCAACAGATAGAGTTTGCAAAATTTTAAGAAGACACAGTGATAAAATTAAAGGTCACAAAGCTACAAAATTAAGTGAAATCTCTGTGGAAGAAGAGGTTGATAAGGTTGCAAAAGAATTAGAACTTTTAGAAGAAGAGATTGTTCCAGTGAAAATGAAATCGTATAAGCCAATGGAGATTGAAGAAGCACTTACAGAACTCAAAGCAGATGGTGGAGTATTTAAAGTATTCTACGATCTAGATGATAATTTTAGAGTTTTATACAAAATGAAAGATGGTAAGCATTTCGGACTTTATTAATAGTGGTTATAAAAGGAGTAAATAGGTGAATTTAGAAAAGGTAATAGCTGGTTTTTTTATTATATTAGCGATGACGCTAAACTTTGGTTTTTTTTATGGTGATATGACAAACATCTCCTTACATAGTCAGTATGAATTATTTGCTGCAATTGCAATAAATTTAATCGCTACTACATTGAAGTTAGGTGATAAAACACAAATGGGTTCAGTTCTTTTAGCTACAAGCTTAGTTGCTGATATTCAACTTATTGCTGCAGCAACAGTCTGGACTATTGGTGCACATGTATATACTTTGGATGTTGAAACATTTTCAATTGTGATATCACTAGCTGGTGGTGCATTGGCTGCAAATATCATCTCTGTAATACTCTATATAGGTGATACATTAAAATCAAAAAGATAATAAATGAATAACAGCGCTCTTTGGATCGTTTTGAATAGAATGAGAACCCCTTTGTTGGTTCTCATTGTTAGTTATTGTATTGCTATAATAGGCTTTCTATTAATTGACGGTATTGATGCAAATGGAAATCCTTATAGGATGAATATTTTTGATGCGTTTTATGTTGTTACTTATACTGCAACTACGATTGGATTTGGTGAAATACCTTTTGCGTTTACATATTCACAGCGAATTTGGATGTCTATGATGGTATATGTAAATGTTATGGGGTGGTTTTATTCGCTTGGAACTCTGATCTCTCTTTTTCAAGATAAACTGTTAATTGCACAACTTGCTGAAACTAGGTTTCTAAAACAAGTAAAAAATATGAATCAACATTTTTTAATTGTACTTGGGTATAACCACATCACAAGTGAAATTATCAAAAAAGCAAATAAAGAGGGGATCCGAACAGTTGTAATAGAAAAAGATGAAGCTAGAATAAATGAACTTAATTTAGAAAACTTTACACCGAGTGTCCCTTGCCTTATGGGTGATGTCTATGATCCAAATGCCTTAGAAAAAGCTGGACTTCACTCAAAACATTGTAAAGCGGTCGTTTCTCTTTTTTCTGATGATAATTTAAATCTTAGAGTTGCACTCACCGCAAAATTTTTAAATAAAAATGTAAAATTAGCGATTAAAACAACAACACACTCACAATCTGAAGATTTAAAAGATTTAGGAGTTGAAATTGTAGAAAATCCATATGAGATTATTGCTGATCAAATAAACCTTTCTTTATCAAATCCATATATGCTTGTTTTAGAGCATTGGTTACACGGTGTTGGAGATCTTGATGATAAGATATTACACTTACCAAAAGGGAAATATATTATTTATGGATTTGGAAAATTAGGGAGAAAAATCTATGAAGTACTACTTCAAAATAATATTGAAGTAGTTTTTATAAAACCAATTGATGAAGATATTGGTTTAGTACCTAAAGATATGTTGCATCTAGTAAAAACGGAAGGAAGAGATGAAAAAGAACTTCTTATAGAAGCAGATATCATGAATGCTTCAGCAATTATAGCAAGAACAACGAGTGATACTGCAAACCTTTCAATTTTGGCAAGTGCAAGAAAATTAAATCCAAATATTGTCACAATCTCACGAGAAAATGAGATGTCTGATTTTTCTGTATTTAAAAATGCAAAAATTGATATGGTATTTATCCCTTCAAAAGTATTGATTGAAAAAACGACAAATGCACTTATTGCTCCATATTCAAGTATGTTTCTAGAATTAGTTAGAGCAAAACATGATGCAGAATTTGCTCAACATATTGTAGAAAGAATTAGAAATAAGATTGGATCAAATCCTATTACATTTGGACTTACGATCAATAAAGAAAAAGCGTATGCTGTTTGGAATTCAATAGTAAATAAAAAAAGAGTTGTTACTCTTGATGTATTAGCAAAATCTAGAAGTGATTGGACAAAACGTAATAAGATTTTGCCACTTATTTTAATTCGTGGTAGAAAAGTATTTTTGTTACCTGAATGGGATATGGAATTACAAATTGATGATAAGATGTTGTTTGCTTCAGATGAAGATTCAAAAGATGATGCGCAATGGATTGCAAGAAATATTTATGAATTTTATTATGTATTTTTTGGAAAAGAGAAAAATTTATTAAATAAAATATTTAAAGGACACTACTAATGATACTACTAAGCGGACCATGTGTAATAGAGAGTCGTGACAGTATAATGAGAATAGCAGAAAAACTTGCACCTATGAATGAAAATAAAAGAATTGAATTTTATTTTAAAGCAAGCTACGATAAAGCAAATCGAACAAGTATTGATAGTTTCAGAGGACCTGGGCTTGAAGAGGGACTTAAAATCCTTCAAGAGGTAAAAGATACATTTGGGTACAAACTTATCACAGATGTTCATGAAACATATCAAGTTGCTCCTGTTGGAGAAGTTGTGGATGTTGTTCAAATTCCTGCATTTTTGTGTAGACAAACAGATTTACTTGTAGCTTCAGGGAAAACAAACTGCAAAGTAAATATCAAAAAAGGGCAATTTTTAGCACCGGGAAGTATGAAACATCCTGTTGGAAAAGTGTTAAATACTCGAGGAATCAAAGAGATCAATTATCAAACATCAAAAGAAAATGGTGTATGGCTCTGTGAAAGAGGGAATGTTTTTGGATATGGATCACTTGTGGTTGATATGAAAAACCTAATAGCTATGAGAGAATTTGCACCTGTGATCTTTGATGCAACGCACTCTGCTCAAGTTCCAAGTACAGGGGAAACAACGGGTGGTAATAGTGCGATTGTACCTTCACTTGCTAGAGCTGCTGCAGCTGTTGGTGTGGATGGATTTTTCTTTGAAACTCACTATGATCCAAGTTGTGCTTTAAGTGATGGTCCAAATATGTTAAAAATTGATGATTTGTACAAAACAGTTGAAGATATTTTTAAGATTCAAGATGTGCTTGGTTTAGAATAAAAATTAAAATTATATAAAGGAATAAAAATGAATATTTTAGAAGGTAACTTACGATTAAATGGAGATGAAAAAGTAGCTATTATTTGTGGTAGATTTAATCATATTATTACAGATAGATTAGTTGAAGGTGCACAAGATGCATTTAAAAGACATGGTGGGGATGACAATAAATTGGATCTCATTTTAGTACCAGGTGCATTTGAGATTCCGTTTGCGCTACAAAAAGCACTTGAAAGTGGTAAATATGATGCTGTTTGTTGTGTTGGAGCAGTTATTAGAGGTGCAACACCACATTTTGATTATATAAGTGCAGAAGCAACTAAAGGTATCGCAACAGCTGCTATGAAATCAGGTCTTCCAGTATCAAATGGTGTTTTAACAACTGATACTATTGAACAAGCGATAGAGAGAGCTGGAAGTAAAGTTGGAAATAAAGGTGCTGAAGCAATGATTACTATTATTGAGATGTTAAGTCTTTATAAAGAGATGGAGAAATAATGGCAACTAGAACACAGGCAAGAGAATCAGTTGTAGGATTATTGTATGCTTATGATTTGGGAAATACAACAATCGCAAAATTTTCAGATGTCATTTTTGAAGATAAAAAGATAAGAAATAAACAAAAAGAGTTTGCACAAGATCTTTTTGATGGTGTTATAGCAAACTTAGAAACTATTGATACGGTGCTTTCTGAACATTTAAAAGAAAGAGATATTAATGAAGTTGGAGCGGTAGAAAAAGCGATTTTAAGACTCTCTATCTTTGAAATCACTCACAATAAAATAGATAAAGCAATAGCGATAAATGAAGCAATCGAACTAGCAAAAAAATTAGCAAGTGATAATGCTCCAAAATTTATCAATGGTCTTTTGGATAGTATTTAAGAAAGGGAATCTAATGAAACTTTGTGTAGCACTTGATAATGATAGTATAGTTGATAATTTAGCTTTAGCAGAGAAGTTAAAAGATTGTGATATTTGGCTAAAGGTTGGATTTCGAAGTTATATTAGAGATGGTAAAGAATTTTTGATAGAACTTAAAAAAATCAATCCCAATTTTAAAATATTTCTTGATTTAAAGCTATACGATATACCAAATACTATGGCTGATGCTGCATATGAAATTAGTCAACTTGGTGTGGATATGTTTAATGTTCATGCAAGTGCTGGAAAAATTGCAATGAAAGAAGTAATGGATAGAATAAAAGATCTACCGAATAGACCTTTAGTATTAGCTGTAACAGCACTTACTAGTTTTGATAATGAAAACTTTAAATATATTTATAATGAAAATATTGCACAAAAAGCAACAACTTTTGCAAAAGATAGTTATGAAGCTGGACTTGATGGAGTTGTGTGTTCTGCATTTGAAAGTTTAGATATAAAAAATAATACAGCAAAAGAATTTATTACTTTAACCCCAGGAATTAGACCTTTTGGTGAAGATGCTGGAGATCAACAAAGGGTTGCTGATATTAATGTAGCATTCGAGCAAATGGTTGACTTTATAGTTGTAGGACGTCCAATCTACAAATCTTCAAATCCAAAAGAGGTAGTAGAGAAAATTTTAGAAAGATTATAATCTTTTTAAGGCTTTCTTTAGAACTTTTTTGTATAATTCCACACTTTCAAAGAATGGACAGGTGGGTGAGTGGCTTAAACCAGCACCCTGCTAAGGTGTCGTACTCGCAAGGGTACCGAGGGTTCAAATCCCTCCCTGTCCGCCACTAACAAATCCTTTAACCATAGTATTTTGAAACACTTTTAAAAAGATTTTTACTACAACTTTTTACTACAAACTGAAGATATATACTCTTTTTTTATTCTACTCTATATTATCATATAGTTAATATTCAATAATAAAAAATATACGAAGGGGATACACACTACAAAAAGACCCACAAAAAATAGCTAATTTTTTTCAACATCAAGGTGTAAAATATGCTAGCTAATGAAATTAATTTTGTTTATTGGGGGAGTAATAATCTAATTTTGGATAGAATAAAAAACTTTTAGAAAAAATTAGGAAAAGACTGTGAAGAAATTACAATCAAAATTATTTTTATTACTTTTTAGTACAGGGTTTTTAAATGCTTACGAAATAGAAGATCCTACACTTGGGAATATTGCTATTGAAGCTAATGTGTGGAATACGAAATTAGATGGAAATATTAAGAATACTGTTTCAACGACTAATTTTCAAGAGGATCTTGGTTTTAAAGAGTCAAAAAATGTTACCTCTTTTGGGCTTGATTTAAAAAATGATATTGGTTGGTTGCCAAATATTTATGTGAACTATTTTACATTAAATTCTGCAGCAGATGGAAATATACTTTCAGAGAAATTGATTGATGATAAATCTGGTTTAATTACATCTAGTAACTTAAGTACTACTAATGGCTACAATGGTAGTGTCTCATCTACGATTAAATATAGTGAGTTAAATACGATTCTTTATGGATTTTTGCAGCAAAGTATTTTTGAATTTGATATGGGCTTAAATCTTAAAAAAATTGATTATGAGCAGACAATTAAAGAAAATAATGATCCTACAATGAATACCTCATTAAAAGGACCAGATCAAATTATTCCAATGCCGTATGTTGGACTCAAAATTGATTTATATCCAATCAATACTGTTTTAAAAGCAGAAAGCTCAATCCTTGCACTAGGAGATGATGAAGCAAAAGAGATTATAAATACTCTATCAATTTTAGAGTCATGAAACATATGTATCTCAGTTATGGATATAGATATAGCAGTTGGAAAACGACAAATAAAGACAATGTTCATGAAAAATATGACATGAATATTAAGGGTAATTATCTTGGTGCAAAGATATTGTTCTAAAAGAAACTAAGGAAAAAGATGACAAAAATAGCATTAATAGGGCAACCAAATGTTGGCAAAAGCTCATTGTTTAATAGGATTGCTAAAAAAAGAGTAGCAATAGTAAGTGATCTTGCTGGAACTACAAGAGATGTAAGAAGAAGAGAAGTAAAAATTCTTAATCGTGAAGCGATTATGCTTGATACTGGTGGGATTGATGAAACAAATGATGCAATCTTTACAAATGTAAAAAGAAAGGCGATCGAAACTGCAAAAGAAGCTGATATAGTACTTTATATGGTAGATGGTAAAAAGATACCAGATGAGAAAGATAGTGAGCTGTTTTATGCACTTCAAAGACTTGGGAAAAATCTTGCACTTGTGGTAAATAAAATCGATAATGATAAAGAAAAAGAGAATCTTTGGGAGTTTTATAGTTTTGGGATAGCTGAAGAGATGATGTTTCCTATCTCTGTTACTCATAATCGTGGTACTGTTAGACTTTTTGAATGGCTTTATGAACAGCTTCCTATGAGTGAAGAGGAGATGCTCGAGCAACAAAAAGCATTGCAAAATGAAGAAGATGAAGATGAAGATTTTAGCGAAAATGAAAGAGAACCAAGAAGAAACGAAAAAGAGGTTATAGTTAAAAAAGAGGTTGACCCAAATCATATCAAGATCTCTATTATTGGTAAGCCAAATGTTGGAAAAAGTTCAATCTTAAATGCAATAATTGGAGAAGAAAGAAGTGTAGTGAGTCCAATAGCTGGAACTACAATCGATCCAGTTGATGAGACTTTTATCTATAACGATAAAAAAATCACATTTGTTGATACAGCAGGTCTTAGACGAAGAGGGAAAATCCTTGGAATCGAAAAATATGCTTTGATGAGAACAGAAGATATGCTTAAACAATCAAATGTTGCGCTTGTAGTGCTTGATGCAAGTGTACCTATAAGAGATCAAGATGAAAAGGTATCTGGGTTAGTAGATAAGTTTGGTCTTGGGGTGATTATTGTCCTTAATAAATGGGATGAAAATATGGACACTTATGAAAAAATAACAAAAGAAGTAAGAGATAGATTTAGATTTTTATACTATGCTCCAATTATGGCAGTATCTGCTAAAACAGGGAGAAATATAGACAAACTAAAAGATAAGATTCTTCAAGTATTTGAAAACTACAATAAACGTATCACAACATCTGAAGTAAACGCAATTATCAAAAAAGCACTTCAAAGACATGCTCTTCCTAGTCCAAATGGAAATCGTCTTAGAATCTATTTTGGAACACAATTTAACACAAATCCACCAACAATCGCACTTGTTATGAATAAACCATCGATGCTTCACTTTAGTTATAAAAGATATTTGATCAATATTTTTAGAGAGTATCTTGATTTTGAAGGTGTACCTATTAGAATTGTTGCTAGAAAAAAAGGGGAAAGAATCGATGATGATGAACTTAATGTTGTTTATCAAGAGTTGATGGTACCAAAAGAGCTTTATATAGAAAGTGATGATGGGTATGAAGATGAAGATGATTACTATGATGATGAAGAGTACTATGAAGATGAAGATGATTACTATGAGGATCAAAAATAAGAACAATTCTTATTTTGATAGATAATGGAATCATTAAAAAAAGAGCTAGCGCTTCTTTATAAACAAAAAAAAGAAATCGAAAATAAGATAAAATATTTAGAAAACAAAATTGAAAAAGATTCTACTTTTTCATTTGTTTTAAAAGATGCTATTTATATTTCTACTAAAAATCTTTCCCCTTCCTTAGTAACTGAACTCAAAAATTTGGCAACTTTCCCAAATCCACAAATCAAAATTTTACAAAGTTTACGTAAACCATTTTTTGGAGTACCTACTAAAATTTTTGGATTTGAGTATAAAGATCAGATCTTAAAACTTCCACGTGGACTTATGAGAGATGTGATCATTACACTAAATAGATCTCAAATAACCTATCAACTAATAGATGAAAGATTTGAAATAAATGAATCATTTCCAAAACTAAAATTTACTCTAAGGGATGAACAAAAAATAGCTATTGAATCAATTGGGAAAAAAGATTTTTCTATATTTGTGGCACCTCCTGGATTTGGTAAGACGCTTATTGCTTCTAAAATGATAGAACTCAGAGGTGTTAATACTTTAATAATAGTGAATAAAAATATGTTGCTTGACCAATGGGTTGAGAGATTTGGTGATTATCTTGGTATTGCAAAAAATGATATAGGAATACTTGGAAAAAGTAAAAATACTCTCAATAATCGTTTAGATATAGCAACAATGCAGAGTCTTAAAAATAATCCAAATATTATTCAAAATTATTCTTTTGTGATAGTTGATGAGTGTCACCATATTCCAGCACTCACTTTTGAAAATATTATTAAGTCGTTTTATGGGAAATATATATTAGGACTCAGTGCTACACCTAAGAGAAAAGATGAGATGGAGCCTATTTTATTTCAACAATTGGGCAATATATCTTATGAGGTAAAATCACAAAAAACAGTTAAAAAAGTTGTAGAGATAATTAAAAGTGATTTTGAAAGTTGTGTGGAGAGTTTTGGAGATTTGATTAATGAGATCATCCAAAATGAGCAAAGAAATAGGTTGGTAATAGATCAAATAATATTACACAAAAAAAGAAAAATACTTGTATTAACAGATAGAATAGAACATATTAATATATTATCTCTCATACTTGATCAAGAGAATTTACAATATATCTCAATCCATGGGAGTATGCCAAAAAAACAAAAAGAGGAAAATCTATCAAAAATAGAAAAAGCCCATCTTGTTCTGGCTACATCATCATATTTTGGAGAAGGGATCGATTTTCCTCATCTTGATACGATTATCTTTGCAACACCTATCTCATATAGTGGTAGATTGATTCAATATCTTGGAAGGATAGGGCGTAAAGGTGATGATTGTTTGGCTGTAGATATTTTGGATATCAAAAACAACTTTACAAAAAGTGCTTTTAACAAAAGAAAAGAGGGATATTTAGAGTTGCATTATAAGATAAAGTTTTAATTAAATAGAAGCTAATTATAAGTTTTTTTATTCGATTTTCATTTAAGTTAGCACGTGTATAATTGATCAAATTTAATTTTTAAAGGATTGAAAATGATAAAAAAAACTTTATTATCTATTGGTGTTTGCACATTTTTAGTAGGCTCATCATTATTAGGATCAGATCTAAAAACATCTTGTGAAACAAAAGAAGGAAGTTTTATTTTTGCTGGTGGTGAATGTATCCAATTTTACAAGGCTGATGGTGAAACAAAAGGTGCTCTTAATATTATTATTCATGGAAATTGGCCAGAGGGAACAAATACTCTTGGAAGATATGCCCCATTTGCCGATAATATAGCAATGTCAACAGATGTGACTACAGTTGCTGTTGCACTTCCTGGGTATTCAGAATCATCTACAAATAAACTCCAACCACTTATAAAAAGTCCAAAAGATAAACCATATGCTGCAACAAAAGAGTATGTAGAGTTTTTAAATCAATTGGTATCAAATCTAAAAGCAAAATATCATGCACAAAAAATTACATACATAGGGCATAGTGCTGGAGCTATGATGGGTGCTACTTTAAGTGGTATGAAGCCAGATCTTATTCAAAATATCGCTCTTGCAGGTGGAAGATATAATATTCATGAAGTATCAAAGGAAAAAGGCTTGATTTCAGCAACAGATCTCATAGATAAGATGAATAAAAATATGAAAATGGTACTTACGTATGGAACAAAAGATACGATTTCTGAACCAAAAGTCACTACAGATTTTTATAAATTAGCCAAAGAAAAAGGGCTTGATGTAAAACTTGTAGAAGTAAAAGATGGTGTACATCTTGATCTTGATATGACAGATGAAAATGTTCAAGCAATCGTTGGCATGAACGAATAAAATTTAATATTTTTTCAAAAATTATAGGATGCTATTAGTTATAGTGTCCTATTAGTAATAAAGCAAAAAAACGATAAAATGAATCCTTAAAAATTAGAATAAAGATATACAATGATAGATTTTAAAAAGTTTGAAAAATATAGTAAACCAGGACCTAGATACACAAGCTATCCTACAGCTCCTGAATTTCATACCAATTTCACAGAAGCAGATCTTATCCAAAGATACAAAACTCAAAGTAGCCAAAGACCTCTTTCGCTTTATATTCATATCCCATTTTGCAGAAGTGCATGTTATTTTTGTGGATGTAATGTTATTTTTACAAGTAAAGAAGACAAGAAGACAAGATATATCGAATATCTAAAACAAGAACTCGCAATCTTAGCAACTCATCTTGATACAAGTAGAACAGTAACTCAAATGCATTTTGGTGGTGGAACTCCAACGTTTTTATCTCCAGAACAACTTGATGATGTGATAACAACCATAAAACAAACTTTTCCGAATTTTGCAGATGATGCTGAGATCTCATGTGAAGTGGATCCAAGATATTTTACAGTTGAGCACATGAATGTACTCAAAAAAGGTGGTACAAATAGGTTAAGTTTTGGTGTACAAGATATAAATCAACAAGTACAAGAGACAATTCATCGAATTCAACCATTTGAAACAACTGCAAATGTAGTAAAAATTGCAAGAGAAGCTGGGATCAATTCTGTCAATATTGACTTAATTTATGGGCTTCCATATCAAACAAAAGAGAGTTTTAGAAAAACTATTGAGCAGATTGTGACACTTAATCCTGATAGACTTGCAGTGTTTAATTATGCTCATGTTCCATGGATGATGAAAACACAGAGAAAATTTGATGAAACAACATTCGCACCACCTGCAACTAAATTAGAGATACTCAAAGATACTATTGAATTTTTTACATCTAGTGGCTATAAGATGGTTGGAATGGATCACTTTGCAAAACCTGATGATGAGCTTTTTATGGCTATCGAAAAAGGGGAACTTCATAGAAATTTCCAAGGATACACAACAAAAGGTGGAGCTGATTTAATTGGGATTGGTGTAACATCGATTGGTGATGGTGTAGATTACTATGTACAAAACTTCAAAACTTTAGAAGAGTATGAAAATGCAATTGATACTGGACATCTACCTGTATTTAAAGGGTATAGTTTAAGTGATGATGATATTTTAAGACAATATGTGATTATGGAACTTATGAGTAACTTTGCACTTGATATGCAAAAAGTAGAAAGTAAATTTGGAATTGTATTTAGAGAATATTTTGCAGATGCACTTTCGATGTTAAAAGAGTTTGAAGATGCTGAACTTATTACTATTAGCGAAAATAAAATTGAAGTAAGCCAAACGGGGACAATGTTAATTAGAAATATTGCAATGCCTTTTGATGCTTATCTGCATAAAATTCCAGAAGATAAAAGAAGATTTAGTAAAACAATATGATAAATAATAAATTTGATTTCACTGCCGTTAGTGATGAATGTATAAAATGTGGAAAGTGCAAACCTGTTTGTACGATATTTAATGTTAACCAAGATGAAACAACATCTCCTAGAGGGTTCATTGATTTACTTGGTGCTTACAAAAGAGATGAACTTGAGCTTGATTTGGTAGCAAAAGATATTTTTGAGAGTTGCTTTTTGTGTACAAATTGTGTAGATGTGTGTCCAAATGATTTGCCAACTGATATGATAATCGAGCAAGTACGAAGTGATATAGCGAAAAAATATGGAATAGCTTGGTATAAAAGGGCATTTTTCTTCTTGTTACGACACCGAAAGATTATGGATTTTATGGCAAAACTTGGTTGGGTTTTTCAAACTTGTGGAATCAAAATAGATGAGCAAAAAGAAAAAGCAACTTTTAGAATTAATCTTCCAATCCAGATGATTCAAGATAGAGCTTTACCATTTGCTAAAAGGGTAAGTTTTCTAAATTCACATCAAGAAAATATCAAGGCAACTGCAGAAATTAGTAATACTTATCAGTTACCTAAAAAAAGAGTAGCTATTTTTATAGGTTGTATGGGGAACTATTCATATACAAATATTGGGGAAAGTTTACTATTAATTTTAGATAGATTAGGACTTGATGCTTTTATTCCAAAAAATCAACTTTGTTGTTCGGCTCCAGCTTATTTTACTGGGGATTTTGATACGGTTGATTATTTAGTGAAGAAAAATATTGAGTATTTTGAAACTTTTATTGACGATGTTGATGCAATTATTATCCCTGAAGCTACATGTAGTGCGATGATAAATATCGATTGGGAACACTATCTTCATGATCAGCCACAATGGAAAGAGAGAGCAAAAAAACTTGCTCCTAAAGTGTGTATGGCAACAAAATGGCTTGAAAATAATACAAATTTAACGGAACTTTTACAATCAACAGGGAAAAAATTTGGAGAACTTGTAACATATCACGACCCTTGTCATGCGAAAAAGATGCAAGGGGTTCATAAAGAACCACGAAAACTCTTAGCTCAAAATTATGAGATGAAGGAGATGAGTGATCCAAATAGATGTTGTGGATTTGGTGGAGTTACTATGCAAAGTGAAAAATACCATTTTGCAAAAGCTGCAGGTGCTCCAAAAGCAGCTATGATACAAGAGACACAAGCTCAGATTGTGAGTGCAGAGTGTAGTGCTTGTAGAATGCAAATTACAAACTCTTTACATAATGCTAAAGTTGAAGATGTTGTATTTAAAAATCCAATTGAATTAATTGCAGCAAGTTTGATTGAAAAGAGAAATAGCTAATGGAATTTTGGCAATATATTTATTCTCAGTTTAATCCAGTTGCTTTTGATTTGGGTGGTATCAAAGTTCATTGGTATGGAATAATGTATGCTTTAGCTCTTATTGTAGCTATCTTAATGGCTCATTATATCGTGAAAAAAGACAAGATGGGGATTGAGGCAGATATTTTAGATAATTATATTTGGTGGGCAGAAATAGGGGTTATACTAGGTGCAAGACTTGGGTATATTTTATTTTATGATCCACATACGAGTTATTATTTAACACATCCTTGGCAAATTTTCAATCCATTTATGGATGGAACTTTTGTTGGAATATCTGGTATGAGTTATCATGGAGCCTTAGCTGGATTTATTATAGCGACTATCTTGTTTTGTAAAAAATATAAAGTTAACTTTTGGTTGATCTCTGATATTGCAGCGATTGCAGTTCCACTTGGATATATTTTTGGTCGAATTGGAAACTTTGTCAATCAAGAGCTTGTAGGACGAGCAACAGATGTAAGTTGGGGAATCTATGTCAATGGAGTTTTAAGACATCCATCTCAACTCTATGAAGCAATCTTAGAGGGACTAGTGATCTTTTTAATTATTTATTTCTATCGAAAATACAAAAAATTTGATGGTGAGCTTGGGATTTTATATGTGATACTCTATTCACTTATGAGAATAGCTGCAGAACAATACAGACAACCAGATGTACAACTTGGATTTTTGGCTGGAACCTCATGGCTTACAATGGGAATTTTAGTTTCGAGTGGATTTGTTGCGCTAGGACTTTTTTTATATTTTTATAGATTAAAGCAATCCAAATAAAAAAGTGAAGATAATAACATTTTAATCTTCACAAGGTGATGAAGCTTCTTTGTAGCCCATCTTTACCGATTCTTCTTCGATTTTATTTTTAAGAAGATCGATTCTCCATTTGTGCCTTTGAGCAAATTTTTCAATTTCAGCTTCTCTTTCCTCTTCACTACAAAAAGTATTTATTCTTTTCATAAAAAGTTTTGGAATTTGAATTGCAATAAGCTGGAAATAATTTTCTTTACAACTTCTAGAACAAAACGCTTTACTCATAGCTATTTTCTTCTTGCAAAATGGACAGTGTGACATTTTTGAACCTTTTTTATTTTTGTTTAATTAGGGAAATTTTGTAATACTCAGCATCAGTAATATCATAGATATATTTAGGATCTTTTTCATGCAAAGCTATTATGTTGACATAATAGAGGTTTTGATAAAGCCAACCATATTGAGTATCTTCGATCTCTTTTAAGACAAACATATCAATAAGCTGTTCTTTACTTACTATTAACTCTTCCATCTGCTTTCCCAATGACTATTAAAAATCATTAATCATTTTTTCGTGGAATTCTAGCTTAAAAAAAAAGTTTTGTCAAAGTTTAAAACATTTTGATAACATAAACAAATATTTCTTTAAGTTTTAGAACATCCTCTATATATATGTATTCATCTATAGCATGAATTGAATCGTTTTTTACGCCAAATTCTACAGTATCAATTCCAAATGCGCCAAAATGTCTTGCATCACTTGTGCCACCTGCTGTACTGTTTTTAGTTTTTATTGAAGTGATCATTTTTATTGCTACTGTTATATCCTTGACAATTTTACTCTCTTTATTTGTCATAAAAGGATATGAACCTTGAGTAAGTCTTAAACTATAAGGAATGCCCTTAAATTTTTGATCTATAAATTCTACAATCTCTTTTTGCGTGGTTTTTGTTGAGTTTCTTACATTAAACATCAAATTTAGGTTATTAGGAGTGACATTTGTGACTTGCATACCAGCTCTAATATCTGTGAGTACTAATTTGCTTGGTGCAAAATACTCATCACCATTATCTAGATTTACTCCAGCTATTTGAGGTAAAATAGGTGCGATGAGTTCAATTGGATTGATACTTTTTTCTGGATATGCCGCATGCCCTTGTTTCCCTTGAATTTCTAGATATCCATTGATACTTCCTCTTCTACCTACTTTAATTGCATCTCCAAAAATCTCTTCACAAGTGGGTTCCGCTACTATGGCACTAGTTGGTAAAAAATTGATCGATTTTAGATGCTCTAAGACTTTTATAGTGCCATATGTTCCTTCCCCTTCTTCATCAGAAGTCAAAAGTATTGAAAGTGTACCATTAAAATTTTCTGCATGTTTGCAAGCATACAAAAATGCAGCAACCCCACTTTTCATATCTTGTGTACCTCTGGCGATGATTTTTCCATCTATGATATCTGCTGCAAATGGATCAACACTCCAACCACTTCCTGTTGGGACCACATCGATATGTCCTGCAAAACAAAGATGTTCTTGTGATTCTTTTGAAAATTCTTTGTAGTAAAATCTATTTTTAGTATCTTCTATATCAATATAGATCGTTTTCCAATCATCTCCTAAATACTCACTAATAAAATCAAATGCACCATCATCATCTGGTGTGATTGATTTAAAACGTAGTAGTTTTTGAAAGAGTTCAGTAGTATCCATGATGATCCTTTAAATAGTGAAAATTGGCGGGATTATATCGTTTTTTAGTTTTGTTTAGATAAAATGTAAAACATTTAAACAATAGGAGAAAAGATAAATGCAATTAGAAATTACACCAGAAATGATCTTATCACAATTAGAATATACAATTAATGAATCATCTTTAGAACAAGTACAAAAAGCGATCGAAAATACAAAAGGGTTTGTAAACTTTGCAAAACATTTAGTGAGTTTGAACGATAATTTAAAGCATATGGATGCTTTTGTAGCACTTTCAAATACATCAGAACACTTTAAAATTAAATCAGAAAATAAAAATGAAGCGATGCTTCAAGAGTTTCATGAAACAGTCAAAAAATGGAGTGATAAATATAATATAAGTTTAGAAACTATTCCAAATAAATCAGTGTATTATATTTTAGGTATTAAATAATAAATTAAGAGAGGAAATAATAGATGGCAAAAACTTTAGTAATTACAGGGGCAACAAAAGGGATCGGAAAAGCATGTGCATATAGATTTGCAAAAGAGGGAGTAAATATAGCTTTTACATACAATTCAAATGAAGAATCAGCAAAAGCAATAGCAGATGATTTAGAAGCAAAATATGGTATTAAAGCAAGATACTATCCATTTGATATTTTAGAACCAGAGAGTGCAAAAGAGTTGTTTACTAAAATTGATGAAGATTTTGATCGAATCGATTATTTTATTTCAAATGCTATGATTTATGGAAGAGCTGTTGTTGGTGGTTATGGAAAGTTTATGAAGCTTAAGCCAAGAGGCCTCAATAACATCTATACTGCAACTGTTGATGCTTTTGTATGTGGATCACAAGAAGCTGCAAAAAGAATGGAAAAAAATGGTGGTGGAGCGATCGTATCTCTTAGCTCAACTGGAAACCTTGTTTATATCGAAAACTATGCTGGACATGGGACAAATAAAGCAGCAGTGGAAGCGATGGTGCGATATGCTGCTACTGAACTTGGTGAAAAAGGGATAAGAGTGAATGCTGTTAGTGGAGGACCAATCGATACAGATGCTCTGAAAGCTTTTACAAATTATGAAGAGGTAGCAGCAAAAACAGCAGCTCTTTCTCCACTTGGAAGAATGGGACAACCTGAAGATCTAGCTGGTGCTTGTTGGTTTTTATGTAATGAAGAAGCATCATGGATTACAGGTGCTACTCTAATCGTTGATGGTGGGACAACTTTTAAAAAATAATGTCAAATACACCTATACAAAATAAAAATTTGAATTTACCTAACATCTTAGCTATGTTTCGAATACTTTTGGCTCCATTGATGTTATGGTTTATGATAGATAGGGATAATATACTTTTTGCCACTTGGGATCCAAGTTGGTTAGATTATTTTGCTGGACTTATTTTTGTGATAGCATCAGTGACTGACTTTTTTGACGGTTATATTGCACGAACTTGGGATCAGATGACAAAGCTTGGTTCAATACTTGACCCACTTGCTGATAAGATGTTGGTACTTGCTGGATTTATTGGTCTTATTGTTTTGGATAGGGCAAGTGCATTTGCAATATTTTTGATACTTTCAAGAGAATTTTTTATTACAGGGCTTAGAGTAGTTGCTGTGAGTGAAGGGAAAGATGTTTCTGCTTCGATGGCTGGCAAAGTGAAAACAGTAGTACAGATGATCGCTATTGGATTTTTAACAATGAATTGGCCATTTGGTGAGGAACTCTTATGGATAGCAGTTGCACTTACTTTATACTCTGGATATGAGTATGTTAGGGATTATTTTAAGCAATAATCTCTTTTTTTTCTTTTATAAAATTAACATTCCGTCTCCATAAGAGAAAAATCTATATCTATTTTCTATCGCTTCTTTATATATTCTAAGAGTCTCCTCTAACCCTACAAAAGATGCTACAAGCATAATAAGTGTAGATTTAGGCAAATGGAAATTAGTAAGCAGATAATCAACTCTTTTTGGAAGATTGAGTGGATTTAAAAAAATATTAGCTTCACCAATAGTTTCATTTGTTTTATTGTAATACTCAATCGTTCTTGTAACAGTTGTTCCTACTGCTAAAATTTTTGCATCACTATTTATTGTATTGATTGAATTTTGTGGGATTTCGAAATATTCACTATGCATCGGATGAGCAAGTATATCATCACAATCAACTGGTTTAAATGTCCCTGCACCTACATGGAGAGTAAGATAGTGTAAATCAAAATTATTTTCAAGTTGCCCAAATGTATGAGGAGTAAAATGAAGTGATGCAGTTGGTGCAGCAACTGCACCATAATTTTTTGCAAAAAGTGTTTGGTAATCACGCTCATCAGTTTTTTCATCTTCACGATTGAGATAATGAGGCAATGGAATATGTCCAATCTCATTTAAAATTTCAATAAGAGTATGAAACTTAATTCTATTTTTATTTGTATCATTTGTATAATAAAAATAGACAATTCTACTTCCATCTTCGAGTGTTTGTAAAACTTCTGCAGAGAGATTTTTGGCAAAATGTAGCGTGGTCCCAATTTTGACTCTTCCTCGAATAAAAACAGCAAAACTATCCTCAATATAGGGTTTATTCAGGAGAAGTTCTATTTTGGCACCACTCTCTTTTTGACCATATATTCTTGCTTTGATAACTTTTGTATCATTTAAAAAAATAGAAACATCTTTTGGAATGAAATCTAGAATATGATGAAATGTTGAATGTGTTATTGTTTTTGTATTTCTGTTGTAAACAAGAAGTTTTGCATCACTTGGGTTTAAAAGTGGATAAGAAGCTATGAGCTCTTTTGGAAGATCATAATCATAGCTTGTTGTTTTTGATGGATCGAGTGTAATGCTTTTATTCCTCGCTCTCGTCATCTTCATAAATCTCTTCTTTTCCAGCTGGATTGAATATTCTAGCAATAAGAATTGAAACTCCATACAATAAGATAAGAGGGACCGCCATTAAAAATTGTGTAACAACATCTGGTGGTGTTAAAAGCGCTGCTAGTACAAAAATAAAGACTACTGCGTATCTAAAAAAATCTTTCATCATTTTATCATTGACTACACCAATTACTGCAAAGAAAAATGTAATAATAGGCAATTCAAATGCGATTCCAAAACCAAAAACAATTTTAATAAAAAATGTTACATACGCCCCAATACTTGGAGTTACAGCTACTACTTGTGAACCAAAGGCAACTAAGAATTCAAATCCATACGGTACAACTATATAATATGAAAACATAGCTCCAATTAAAAACATAATTGTAGCGCCAAGTACAAACGGAACAATAATTTTTTTCTCATTTGAATAGAGTCCTGGTGCTAAAAATAACCACATTTGCCAAAAAATAACAGGAAGTGAAACAAGAAATGCTCCAAAAAAAGCAACTTTTACAGCTGTAAAAAATGTTTCAGAAACTTCAATTGCTACCATTTGTGAACCTTTTGGTAATACGGCTTCAATTGGTGCTAATATCCACTTTAAGATTGGTTCATAATATGCAAAACAAACAAAAAACATCACACCTAGTGTAATAGATATAATAATCAATCTTTTTTGTAAGTCAGCAATATGTGGCTTTAGATCTTCAAACATTACGCTTTTGTCCCTTCTTTAGGAGTTTCTTGTGGTGTTTCATTTTGAGCAGTTTTAGCTTTATGTTGCTCTATAATTGCTTCTGTTTTTGTTGGTTCATTGATATCTAGATTTGCCAATCTATCTAGATTTACATGAGATTTTAAGCTATTTGCTTCCTCTTTCATTTGCGTGAGATTCAGTTCGCTATCTAAAGTAGATTTTGCATCTTCGATACCAGATTTCATTTTTTTCAAGAATTTGGCTATATCAACAGCAACTGAAGGTAGTTTTTCAGGTCCAAGTGCAATAATTGCAACAACCAAAATAACAAAAATTTCCATAAAACCTAAACCAAACATCTGCAACCTTTTTGTAAAATATTTTTTAAAGATGTGATTTTATCTTAATTTTGATAAAATCCACCAAATTTTTTTTGGAGTTTTTTGATGGAAATTATTATATTTATAGCGGTAGTTATAATTTTTATATTTTTAAATAAAGATTATCATAAGCAAGATTTTAGACATATCCAAGTCAATATCAAACAAACGCTAAAAGGGGATCTTGCCGATCATGAGGCAGGGCTTTTGATTGCTTTGATGGCAAAAGTGGCTAAGGCTGATGGTAATGTATGTGAGCTTGAAGCGGAGCTTTTAAGTAATATTTTTACAGATATTTCACTTGTTTTTGAAAATGATAAAGCGATAAGGGAAAAGCTTAAAAATATCTATATAAGGGAAAAAGAGAGTTTTTCAAATACGATAGAGATAGCTAAAAAATATCATAAACTCACTAAGAGGGATTATCAAAAAAGATTACGTGTAATGGAGTATCTTTTAAATCTAGCATTTATTGATAGTGAGTTTAGTGAAACAGAATTTATGATTATAGAAGATATTGCTGGAGCAATTGATATTAAAAAAGAGGATCTAGATAGTTTAATTCAAAAATTTCAAGCGTATTATAGTGGTAAAAAAAATCAAGCACAAATGGATCTAAAAAAAGCGTATGAAACTTTAGAAATAAATGAAAGTGTGTCAAATGATGAGCTTAAAAAACAATATAGAAAACTAGTAAAACAATATCATCCAGATGTGATTACAGGGCAGGGTGCTGATCAAAACACAATAGAAAAAGCAACTGAGAAGCTTCAAAATATCAACGAAGCATACGAGATTATAAAAGTATCAAGAGGAATTTAAATGGCTAAGTTTCATTATAGTTATGTTGTTTGTGAATGCAAAAAGGTAACTTTAGGAGAGATTGTTCATGCAATAAAAGAAAAAGGTGCAAAATCGATTGATGATATTGGCAATCTTACTGATGCTGGGTGTGCGTGTGGCTGTTGTAAGTCAAGCAAAGACGATTTTGGAGATCCAAAGATGAAGCTTTACCTTGAAGATATTATTAAAAAATTTGGGTAAATTATGGAAGAAAAAAATAGGTTAATTAAAGAGATCATAGAGCTTATAGATAAAAATGGTTCTTCAAAAACAGATATTAATCCAAATTATTTAGAATATTTTGAAATGGAAGATTTGATAGATATGAAAGATGGACTTTTGCGAAATAGTGAAGATTTCAAAAAAGATAATAATAATTTTTTGGATGAAATTTTTTCTAAATGTTCATGAGTGATCAGATTACTTATAGCTTTACTTCTCACACATTGCAAGAGATTTTCGAACTTTTGCAAGAATTTAAAATAGATTCAAAACAAAATGAGATCTCTTTTGAGGTACTTAATCCAGATAATTATACTCATTGTTATGCAGGTGAAAAAATATTTCTTGAAGGTTGTGAATATATTTATAGAGGATATAAATCTTGGTGTGATCTTGCAGAGATTTTTCAGTGCAAATTTTTTACTCCGATTGTAAATTCACAACATACTGTAATCTTAAAATTTCAAAAATTAGACCAAACTAGTTCTTTTCATAAAAAATCTTTCATGGTCCCAAAAGATGAAAAATATGGCATAGATTCTGAATTTGCAAAAATATCAAAAAATGAAGAACCAGCATTTTTACATTATTATTTACAGGCACTAAAAAATGTCAATATATGCCAAAAAAAGAGAATTTTAAATCTAGGAATCAATAGTGGAGATGAGTTTACAGTTATTCAAAGATTGTGTGAAAATTTTGAAGCAATAGAATTTGTAGGGATAGATATTTCAAAAAGCGCTATTGAAGAGGCAAAAAATAAGTTTAAATCTGAAAATTTTCATTTTTATACTCATGATATTACAAAACTAGAAGAATTAGATTTAGGTAAATTTGATCTTATTATCACTATTGGTACATTGCAAAGTAGTGGTATTGAATTTAAACCATCTTTTAATTCATTGGTACAAAACTATCTAGAAAAAGATGGTGCAATGATTTTGGGATTTCCAAATTGTAGATGGATCGATGGTGAGATGATTTATGGCTCATTTGCTCCAAATTATAATTTTAGTGAGATGAGTCTGCTTATCAAAGATATCTATTATTGTAAAAAATATCTTCAGCAAAAAAAATTTCGAGTTTCCATTAGTGGTAAAACATATCCATTTCTTACTGCCACTTCTATACGCTAGGATTTGATTCTATTAAAAATTGACAATAAAATAATATAATAGAGCAGAGTTTATTATCTCTTTAAGAGCCCACTACACAATCAACTCCATAATAATCTTCAATCAAGTCCCTATTTTAGGTTATTGAAGCGATTTTAGCTATAATTTTTTAAAAAATTATTCATCAAAATTAGCAAATGCACTCTCAACACTTGGAATAG